>DXXH01000099.1 GCA_019416395.1 Clostridiales bacterium | reverse complement strand
GGTCAGCGCCTACCGGCACATAATCTGCTTGATACAGCAGGATATCCGCCGCCATCAGGCAGGGATAGGTAAACAGTCCGGCATTGATATTATCGGCGTGCTTGGCGGACTTATCCTTGAACTGGGTCATACGGGACAACTCGCCAAACTGGGTATAGCAGTTGAGGATCCAGGCCAGCTGGGAATGTTCCGGCACCTGGCTCTGAATGAAGAAGATGGACTTTTCCAGGTCAACGCCCATGGCCAGCAAAAAAGCATAGGCGGACAAGGTATTCTTCCGCAGATTCGCAGGGTCTTGCCGCACGGTGATGGCGTGAAGATCTGCCAAACCATACACGCACTCATAGTCGTCCTGCAGGCGAACAAAATTTTTCAAGGCTCCCAGATAATTGCCCAGGGTGAATGTGCCTGTGGGCTGGATTAGGCTGAGAACCCGTTTTTTCTGTTGCGTTTCCATAGTTCTTTACTCCTTTTGTTATCCTTTCATTTCCTGGAACGTTTCCGCCAGAAGCTTGATGCCTTCCCGAAGCTGTTCGTCCGTAGGCGTGGAGAAATTGATCCGGAACGCGGAACAGGGCTCGCTTTCGTCGGTCAGGAAGGCGGTGCCGGGCACCACGCACACTTTCCGCTCCATGCCACGTTTCACAAACTCCAGCATATCCACCCCTTCAGGCAAGGTGCACCAGGCGAACAATCCGCCCTCGAACTTGCTCCAAGTGATGCCAAGAGGTTTGAAATACTTCTCCATGGCTTCCAGCAGAATGCTGCTCTTCCGGCGGTAGATCTCCCGCAGATGCCGGAGATGCGCCTCATAATCGTATTCCGTCATGAACCGGTAGCAGACAATCTGAGCCCACATGTTGGAGTGGACGTCCTCACCCTGCTTGCAAACCACCATTTTCTGAATGACTTCCTTGGGCCCGATGGCGTAACCCACCCGCATTCCGGGGGAAATCACTTTGGAGAAGGAACCGGCATACACCACCACGCCTTCCGTATCCAAGGACTTGATGGAAGGCACGTCTTCCCCGGCAAACCGCAGATCCCCATAAGGGTTATCTTCCAGGACAATCACCCCATGGTCCCGGCAAAGCTCATAGACCTTCTTCCGTTTTTCCAAGCTCATGGTGATACCGGAAGGGTTCTGGAAGTTGGGAATGGTGTACAGATATTTCACGTTCTTTTCCCGGTTCAAGGCTTCTTCCAGCTTGGCGGTATCGATGCCGTCCTCTTCCATGGGAATTCCCACCAGATTGGCCCGGTAAGAACGAAATGTATTCAAGGAACCGATGAAGCTGGGGGCTTCGCAAAGTACCGTATCCCCCTCGTTTAACAGCGTCTTCGTCAAAAGATCCATGACCTGCTGGGCTCCACTGGTGATCAGGATATCGTCATTCTCTCCCCCCACATGATGCTTCTTTTCCATGTAGGACAGCAAATGCTGCCGCAAGGGGGTATATCCTTCCGTTACACCATACTGCAACGCCTCGATGGGGGTATTGCTCAGCATGTCTTGGGAAATCTCCCGTACAGCGTCATAGGGAAAAGCGTCCGGGGCGGGATTCCCTGCGGACAGGGGAATCACATTGGGATCCGAGGAATTTTTTAAGATCTCCCGGATCGCGGAAGGCTTTAAGCTTTGCACACGCTGTGAAAACTGGTATTTCATGGCTATTCACTCGCTTTCTCAAATTTTCCGGGCAACAACAAAAAAGCCTGTCCCCGCCTTGTTACCAAGGACCAGGGACAGGCTTTGCCTGCGGTGCCACCCAAAATTGGCAAAGGGTTTTTATCCTCTGCCCACTTTTATTCCTTAACGCGGAAAACGTCAGGCCATACTGCCAACTCGCGCTGGGTTCCGGCCCACCCTCCCGGGACCATTGACGCGGTTTCCCCTGCCGCTTTCCCACCGGCGGCGGCTCTCTAGAAGAGGTGATACTGCGCTACTTACTCCCGTTCACAGGTTTGCTTTTTAAATTTTCTCTATTATACTCCCCTGATGCATAATTGTCAAACAGAAAAGAACGGCGTCTAAGATTACATAAATTATTACCATAATTTTTTAAGCGTCTTTTTCGCCATCAGCCAATGAGAACTTTCTTCAAAGGGATAAAACATGATTTTTCCTTGAGAAACCGACAGAAACGCCCCTACCGGAAGTGACAGAAATTTTTCCGAAGGAAAGGTATAATTCTTCCACAAGCCGCATAGCGGTTTCCATAATTTATTTTTGAGGCGGTGTTTTCGGTGGAAGAAACAAAAGTCCGGCAATTTCGTGCCAGGGTTGGGGAAGCTTTCTCCTCTCCATACGCTCGTAAAGTGGCCATCAACCTGGCCGGCTTCTTCGGTGGGCTGCTTTGCTCCCGGGGATTGGTATTTGGAAAATTTGCCCCTTTCGGTGTGGCGGTGGTGGCAAGCGTCCCGCGGAAAGGGCTATGGGCAGCGGTCTTAGGTGCTTTTTTCGGCTACCTATTTCCTTCCGCCGCTTATATCCCCGTCCGGTATGAAGCGGCCTTACTGGCCGTGGCTGCCATCCGTTGGTCCCTTTCCGAATTGAAAGCAGTCAATACCCACCCTCTATTCGCTCCCACTGTGGCCTTCCTTCCCCTGCTGCTCACGGGCATCACCATGGTGTTTCTCAAGGGCTCTTTGAGCTACACCGCAGCGCTCTATGTGGCGGAATCTTTTCTGGGAGCGGGCTGCGCCTATTTCCTGCGCCGGACCGGGAATCTTCTCCTAGGCCTTACCGGCGATGGCAAAAGCAAATCTTCTGGTTTATATGACAGCAGTGATGTGGCGGCTCTTACAGTTTCCATCGGTGTGGTGGTACTTGCCTTCTCCGGAGTGACTTTCGGCGGGGTATCCGTGGGGCGGATTCTAATGGTGCTGCTGGTGTTGTACTGTGCCCGTTTGGGTGGAATTGCCGGGGGCACAGTAGCCGGTGTGGCTGCTGGTGTAATCCAGGGGCTTTCCACCGCTGGGCTTTCCTATCTTTCCGGAGCTTATGGCCTAGGCGGGCTGATGGCCGGCGTATTCTCCCCCATGGGCAAAATCGCCACCGCAGTGGCTTTTATCCTCTCCCACGGTGTAGCATCTATGCAGGTGGGGGCCAGCTCCCAGGAATACATTCTCCGGGGCGCTATCGAGGTGGGAGCCGCCACCATTTTATACATGGCCTTGCCAAAAAGCCAGCGGATTTCCCAATTCTTTGGGGTGCGCAAGGACACGCTCAGTGGCAGCGCTCTTCGGGGGAACATTATTTTACGGCTGCGTCACGCTGCGGAAGCCCTTTCCCAGGTACATACCTCGGTGGAAGAAATTTCCCAAAAGCTTTCGTCGGTATGCGCCCCCAATCTGCAAGGGGTTTATGACCGTTCTGTAGAAACCATTTGCGCTGGTTGTAGCGCTCGGGGAGCTTGTTGGCGGAAACACAAAGAGGAAACCCTGCAAAACTTCAGCCAGCTCACCAAATCCCTCAAGGAAAAAAGCCGGGTGGACACCGTGGATTTCACCCGTGAATTTTCCGAACGGTGTGGTAGAATGGGCGAAATGCGGGACGAAATCAACAAGAACTACGGCCGCTATCTGATTAAAGAAACCGCAGAGCTCCGTGCCGCCCAAATCCGGGAAGTGGTGGAAGAGCATTTCCAAACCACTGCCGACATTCTGGACGAGATGGCCGGGGAATTTTCCCAATATCAGAACTTCGATGATGAGGCTGCCGAGCGGGTCAGCCAGATTCTCCGTGAAAACGGCATTGAGCCCATTGAAGTCTGCTGCCGTTTGGACCGCTTCGGTCGTATGACCATTGAAGCGGAAGTGGCCAAAGAACGGCAAAAGCGCGTCAACCGGGCTACTTTTACCCGGGAGATTTCCGCTGCCTGTGGCCGGGTATTTTCCCCGCCCTGTATCAGTTCTGCCGGGGAAACCTGCCGCCTGCAAATGTGCCAGCGTCCTGCCTATGACGTGGCCCGGGGATTCTCCCAATACAGCGCCAGAAACGGCGCTTTCTGCGGGGACAGCGCCAGCGTCTTCTATGATGGCTGCGGCCGCCTGATCGCGGTACTCAGCGACGGTATGGGCACCGGCGGCCGGGCCGCCGTGGACGGAGCCATGACTTGCGCTATGGCGGAAAGCTTGCTGAAAGCCGGGATCGGGTTTGACTCCATGCTGCAAACCGTGAACTCCGCTCTGATCGCCAAAAGTGGTGACGAATCCCTGGCTACATTGGACATTGCCTGCATCGATTTGTTTACAGGCCGGGGAGAATTCCGCAAGGCTGGCGCGGCATGTACCATTTTGCGCCGGGGACGCCGGACGGAAATTGTGGAAGCTTCCAGCGTGCCAGTAGGTATCATGCCCCAAGTGGAATTTGCCGCTTACCGCCGGGATCTGAATCCGGGAGACATTGTGGTCATGGTATCCGACGGGGTAACTGCTTCCGGGCAGGAATGGCTAGAGGATTTTATACTCCACTGGGACGAGGAAGAAAACCCCAATCTGCTGGCGCAGAGAATCATCGACGAGGCAAAGCAACGCCGCAGCGATGGCCACGAGGACGACATCACCGCTTTGGCGCTCATTCTCAAATAAACAAACGCAATCGTCTTGTCAACACCGCTTTTATATAGGAAAACCCCTGGAATCACTCCAGGGGTTTTCCCGTTTCTTTTAAGAATCTTTGGATTTAGGCTTGGTATAGGTCAAAGCAAGCTGACTGTCTCCCAATCCTTCCGTGGTTGGATCCGTCACGCAGGCCCACAAGGAAGCCAGTGCTGCCACCAGCAGTACCGGATTCCCTACAGCGTCTTGCAGTGCCTGCCACAAGGCTCCCCAAGAGGTCATGTCTTCCCATTGAAGCCCCAACCCCACCAAAATCGGGGACAACACAGCCGCTATAGCCTGCGCCCAAAACAAGGGGTTTTTAAGGCGTACTTTCCAATTGATCGTGCTCATAACGCGCTCCTTTCCTCTGTTCCAAAAGGGCCAGCCGGTTCTCGCAAAGGTTCAGGCGCTTGTCCTGTCCATCGATCCGGCTTCCCAAATGGCGCTCTATCTCTTCTCCTCTGACCCGGAGCTTTTCATCTTCCCCTTCCAGCTTGTCCAACTGGGAAAGGACATGCTCCAAGATGGCGGAAAGCCGGGAGATGGTCCCATTTAATTTCACCAGCGGCCCCGCTACTGCCGCTGCCAGTCCTACCACAACCGACAGGCTTGTTACCACGGTCCACTCATTCACAACAGTTCCCCCCTTTTTTGCCGCGCTTCCAAAGGAGAACTTCCCACTGTCACAAACGGGGAATCCTGGTCTTCTCCCAGCTGAGGCGATGTCCGCGCCCGGGTAAAGTACCCGATGGCCAACGCCATCACACAGTCGTCGTGGGCTCCTTGCTGGGCTTCCGGCCTGCCGTTTTCGTTGCGCACAAAAGCGAGCATTTCGTTTAAGGTATCCCGGTCGTTGAGCCATTCCGGGTGTTCCCGCACTACTTCCACCAGCCCGGCAATCACCAGGGGCCTGGTGACACTGCTGGTTTTAAAGCCATAGCTCTGGCGGACCCTATGGGTAAAACTGTCCTCAACCTGGCGCACATATTGGCGGGGATACCGCAGCCGTTCCAGTTCTCGAATGGGATAACTGGAGAAATTGGCCTCGATGGACACCAGTGCCTGATTGTAATACATTCCCAAGCAATATAGTTGCTTGGCGAACAGGTCCTCGTCCATTTGGCCCCGGATAGAACATACCTGGTGCCCTTCTTGATGCTCCAACACCTGTCCCACGTTGAAATCAGACCCTTCCCCCGCGGTATCCGCCCCGATGACATAACTTTTGCCCGGGACTGGTTCCTGGTAAATCTGTATGGGGCCGCTTGAGTTTTCCACCCACCGAATAGACTGGTTCTCAATGAGCACCTGGTTTTCTTCCCCATTATACCAGGTGGAAAATACAAACTCTCCCCGCTTTACCGGACCGGTCAACACAGCCAGCCGCTGGTTTACTTTCCGGGCGTCGAAAATGGTCTGCCCTAAAACGCCCCACTCTCCCAAGCAGTACACGGAATAATAGTAGGGATCCGTATCCTTGTAGCTTTCCAGAGTTTGCTTATAGTCCTCGTCCAAAAAACGGTTGTCCCGGTACGTGGATTTCAACACCGCCGCTCTGGGATCCTGTCTGTCAAAAAAACGCAGCTTGAGCCAGTGCATCACGGATACCGGGTTGAAGGTCAGCACGATCTGCTTCCGGGAACCCTTGCCCCGCAACCGAACGTCCAGCTGATTGAAATCCTCTTCCCGTATTTCAGAGGCTTCTTCCACCCACACTTCCGTCAGCTCCCCTTTTGGAAAGGTTACCGACTTCAATTTTTCCGTATCGTCCAACCCCTTGAAAATCACCGAATTTCCATTGGCACAGGTAATCCGCAGGTCGGACTCCCTACAGGTGAACAATTCCCCCAGTCCCCACCGGCCAATCATCTGCCGGAATAAGGCGTAAGTGGAATCTCGGTTGGTAGCCGCCACCGCCCGTACCACCAACACATTGCACAGGGGACGGGTCAACAAACGGTATAAAAACCGCTGTACTGCGAATACGCTTTTCCCGGAGCCTGCCCCGCCGTAAAATAACAGATACCGGTGGGTATCGTCGTTTAAGTAAGGGTAGAACAGAGAGTTGAAGGCATTTTTAGGAATGGTCACTTCCATACTATCCCTCCTCTCCCTCTACCCGCACGGTAATGGGGCCCAGGTCCCGGTCATTCTTCTCTCCATAACCAAAGCTGGTTTGAAGGATAAACCTGGCCCCAGTAGAAGTATCCTTCCGGTATACCGCCTGGAGGGTGGCTTCCTCCACCAGGGATCTGGCCCACTCCAGCAAGCCGGCAACCGATTCTTTCCCCTCTGCTGAAAACCGCTCCATCTCCTCCCGGCTGGAAAAACCCAACGCTAAGGCCAGGCCTGTCACCGTTGGGATCCGATGGTCTTGATCACAGGCTCCCAGGTACTGTTCCACCGCCGCTTTCAGGCCACGGATACTGCGCGGCTGCTTGGGCTGCCGTTTCCCCACAAGGGTCACCTCCCCTCAGCAGCCGGGCGTACTGGCCTTTGAGTGCTTCCAGTTCCCGGTATTGCTGGGGGCTTAAGCTCTTTTCCTGACTCAGCCGGTGGATCTCCCCAGCCACCAGCCGTCTTAAATGGATCCGGAAAGGGCAGACGTCCCGCAGGCAGCCCGCCTCTCCTTCTTCTGTCCCGGAATACCGGCAGGTATTTGGATAGGGACAGCTTGCTTGTACGCTTCTCACTCTGATTCCTCCTCTGTGAAGCAGAGCCCGCACACCCGGCTGTAAGCGTACCGTGCTTTGCCCACAGTCCACCGGTAGCCCAGCTCCGCTACAATTTGTTTCC
Source organism: Clostridiales bacterium (assembly GCA_019416395.1). Taxonomy (GTDB): domain Bacteria; phylum Bacillota; class Clostridia; order Oscillospirales; family Acutalibacteraceae; genus Acutalibacter. The sequence continues at coordinate 1,102 of DXXH01000099.1, read as the reverse complement.
ACGGGATGGGGCTGCCGTATTCCAGCACCTTTTGGGCAATCATTCTGGCTTTTGGATCCGGAAGGCGCTGTGGCAAGGATTCCGCTTCCGCAAGCATCTCCCGCAGCCATTTGACTCGGCCTTCCTCTCCCGGGCGGTGTTCCAGTTCCCGCAGTTCCTCCCGAAGGTAAACGGCCTGCTCAAATAATTCCCGCGTCATACGGCTTTTCCCAAGCTCCGGCGCTGCAATACATGGGCAATTACCCGCAGGTCGTCCCGGATTTCCATCAGCCTGCCGATTCTTTCCCAAAGATCCGCCTCCCGGTGGAGACGGCATGCCTGCCGCAGCTGTTCCAGACGCAGGTCAATCCGCGCCACTTCCTCTAAATACTCCCGGGCCATACGCTCATAATCCATCGTTGCCCTCTCCTTCCCGTTTTGGAAAATACTGGAGAACCCTTAGGAAAATTTCCTCTTACGGGTCCTCTGTTTTTAGTTTATTACTCTTATGAGTTTTTGTCAAGTGTAATTTACTCTTAAAAGTAAATTTTCCTTGACTTTTTGTGTTTTCCGGTATATTCTATGGTCAAGAAAGTAGGTGCTTTCTATGACATTTTTGGAAAAGCTGGACTTTTTAATGGAACGGGCCCATCTCAACCGCCGGACACTGTCCATGAAAGCCCATATTCCCTATACCACCATTGACAACTGGTATAAACGGGGATACGAGGGGTTAAAGCTCTCTACCGCAGGCAAGCTGGCGGATTACTTTGACACCACCACAGATTTTCTTCTCCGGGACGACCTTACCGACCCGGACTACGGAAAAACAGCAGGCTATAAAGTGGACTTTTCTGAAATGGGCATGCTGGAAAAATACCGGGCGTTGGACCTTTACGGCAAACGGGCCGTAGACGCCGTCCTGGAAGCGGAACATGACCGCATGACCCACATTGTGGAACGGGAACAAAAAGGCTGGGTAACTTATATCAATTTGTACGACCTGGCCGTATCTGCCGGCACCGGGGAACCTTTAGGCGACACCTATTACACCACCCGTCTGGAGATCCCCACCCAAAAAGTCCCTGAAAACGCCCACTGTTGCCTGCGGGTCAATGGGGAC
>DXXH01000098.1:434-8658 GCA_019416395.1 Clostridiales bacterium | reverse complement strand
GAAAGAATCAGGGCTACGACCAACAGGAACAGGCTGAATTTGTCCCCACCGTAACGGCCATACATGAATTGCTGAATTTTTTGCAGCAGCAAAGAAAACACACCCTTTCAAAATGAGCGCGGATGGAAAAAGATCTCCCCACGCTAGTATTCAGTATACCGGGTGCGGCGGGATTTTTCAACGGCCTTCCGGCATGGTTTACGATTAATTTACATTTGTTCTCTGAAAGAAAGAGCTTTGGAATCCAGGAAGAATAGAAGGCTCTGACCGTGGAAAACTAGGAAAAAGGACTGGGACAGCACCTGAGAAGAAATCCTTCTCAAAAAATTAATAATTATTATTAAAAATACCATTGACTTTTGGAAATACTTGGATTATACTGAAGTCAGAATCTACCGGAAATCCAAACCACTTCAAAGGAGGAACGACTATGCCAGAATTGAAAGGTTCTAAAACAGAAGCCAACCTGATGACTGCTTTTGCCGGGGAGTCTCAGGCCCGCAACAAGTATACCTACTACGCTTCCAAGGCCAGGAAGGACGGGTATGTGCAGATTGCCAATCTGTTTGAGGAGACCGCCAACAACGAGAAAGAGCACGCGAAAATGTGGTTTAAGCTGCTCCATGGCGGTATTGGGGACACTTTGGAAAATCTGAAGGACGCTGCCGCCGGAGAAAATTACGAGTGGACCGACATGTACGCCGGATTCGCCAAGACCGCCCGGGAAGAGGGCTTTGACAACATTGCAGACCTGTTTGAAGGCGTGGCCAAAATCGAGAAAGAGCATGAGGCCAGATACCTGAAGCTGGTGGAGAACCTGGAGAAAGGCTTGGTATTCTCCCGTGACGGCGATGTGATTTGGCAGTGCTCCAACTGCGGCCATATCGTCATCGGCAAGCAGGCGCCGGAAGTGTGTCCCGTTTGCGCCCATCCCCAGGCGTATTTCCAGATCAAAGCTGAAAATTATTGAGTTTCCCTTGATGATAGGAGCCCCCTCGGAACTGTTGTGTTCCGAAGGGGCTTCTTTTTGCTTCCTGAAAATTCCTCTTGCAAATTGCGAACACATGTTCTATAATAAATTCGAACACATATTCGAAGGAGGGGCCGCTGTCGTGGAGAATGGGATTCTACATGTGGATATGAACAATTTTTACGCTTCGGTAGAAACCTTGTTCGCCCCCCAGTACGCCAATGTGCCCATGGCGGTGGCAGGGGATCAGGAAAGCCGCCATGGGATCATCTTGGCAAAAAATATGCTGGCCAAGCAGATGGGGGTCAAGACGGCGGAGCCCATTTGGCAGGCAAAACGGAAATGCCCGGAGTTGCAGCTGGTAAATCCCCATCATGAGCGGTACGCCCAGTATTCCAGCATGGCGAAAGAAATCTACTGCCGTTTCACCGACCAGGTGGAAAGTTTCAGCTTGGACGAGTGCTGGCTGGACGTGTACGGCAGTGAAATGCTTTTCGGGGACGGGGAAGCCATTGCCCAGCAGATCCGCCAGGCGGTGAAGAAGGAGCTGGGGCTTACCGTGTCCATAGGGGTTTCCTATAACAAGGTGTTTGCCAAGCTGGGGAGCGATTACAAGAAGCCCGACGCTGTGACTGTGTTTGGCCGGGAAGAAATGGAATCCATCATTTGGAATCTGCCTGCCCAAGCCTTGTTGTTTGTGGGGCCCCATACGGAAAAGACCCTGGAAAAATTCGGGATCCACACCATCGGGGATATTGCCCGCATGGAGTTGCCCACCATGACCCACATACTGGGGAAAACCGGGGAAGCCTTGTGGACCTACGCCAATGGCTTGGACCGGTCCCCAGTGGCGGCGGTGGGAACCGGGGAGCCCCCCAAAACCATCGGCAACAGCACCACACTGCCCCATGACGTGACCACAGAGGAAGAAATCCGCCGGACGCTGCTGGAGCTGGCGGAGTCGGTGGCCAGCCGCTTGCGGAACCAGGGGGTGAAGGCCGGAGAGGCGCAAATTACCGTGAAAAGCGGGGATTTTCAAGAGTATCAGCGGCAGTGCCGTCTGGATCCCCCGGTCTGTGATGCCCGGTCCCTGTACCGGGCGGCCTGGGAACTTTACCGCCGGGAAAACCGCCATTGGGCGGTACGGCTCTTGGGATTGCGGGCCGGGAAGCTGGTGGACGCCAGACAGACCCAGATGAGCTTTTTTGACAATGTGGACGGATTAGAGCGAGAGGAACGGTTGGAGTCGGCGGTGGACGCTTTGCGGGAACGGTTTGGGAACCGCAGCGTGACCCACGGGACCACCTTGGAGAAATGAGTGGAAGCCATGGATCTTTTGGAGAAATTGGAAATTTTGACAGACGCGGCCAAATACGACGTGGCCTGTACGTCCAGCGGGGTGGACCGGCCCGGACAGAAAGGGTTTCTGGGAAATGGGGTGAAGGCGGGGATCTGCCACAGTTTTGCCGCTGACGGTCGGTGCATCTCCCTGCTGAAAGTGCTGATGAGCAACGACTGCGCCTATGACTGCGCCTACTGCGTCAACCGCCGCACGGTGGAATGCAGAAGGGCCACGTTTACCCCGGAAGAGCTCTGTTCCCTGACCATGGAGTTTTACCGCCGGAATTACATTGAGGGGTTGTTTCTCAGCTCGGCGGTGGTGGGCAGCCCGGATGCTACCTGCGAGAAGATGCTGGCAGTGCTGAAAAAACTCCGGAAAGAGTGCCGGTTTGGGGGATACGTCCACGTGAAAGCGATCCCCGGGGCTTCTCAGGAGCTGATTTGGCAGTTGGGGCTTTACGCCGACAGAATGAGCGTGAACATAGAGCTGCCTTCCCAGCAAAGTTTGAAACTGTTGGCGCCGCAAAAGAGCAAAGAGAAAATCCTTTCCCCCATGGGACTGATCCGGGACGGGATTCGGGAAACTGGCAAAGCGCTTTCCACCTACCGCCATGCCCCCAAGTTTGTACCGGCCGGCCAGTCCACCCAGATGATTATTGGCGCCACACCGGAAAGCGACCGGCAAATTCTCCGGCTTACCGAGGGACTTTACCGGAAATACGGGCTGAAACGGGTGTTTTTTTCCGCGTATATGCCGGTGGTGGGGGACCGGAATTTGCCGGCGCTGGATACGCCGCCACCCCTTTTGCGGGAGCACCGGCTGTATCAGGCGGACTGGCTGCTGCGGTTTTACGGGTTTACCGCATCGGAGATCTTAGACGAGCAGGCCCCCAATTTTGATCCCTTACTGGACCCCAAATGCGATTGGGCCGTCCGCCACATGGAGCTTTTTCCGGTGGAGGTGAACCGGGCACCTTATGAGATGCTGCTGCGCGTGCCGGGCATCGGGGTAAAAAGCGCCATGCGGATCCGCTCTGCCCGCCGGTATGCCCGGCTGGATTTTGAGGCGCTGCGGAAACTGGGGGTGGTTTTGAAGCGGGCCAGGTTTTTCCTCACTTGCCAGGGGAAAAGCATGTCGCCGCTGCCCACTGACGACCCAGCTGTGATTGCCGGGGCCATACGGGAAGGGACGGCGTTCCACCGTACCCAGCTGCCGGGGGAAGCGACGGGTTTGGCGTTGGATAGACCGGAACAGCTTTCCCTGTTTGCCCCTACCAAGGAGGATCGCGTGCAATGCCTTACCGGACAAATTTGATTTACCGTTATGATGGCTCGTACCAGGGATTTCTCTGCTGCGTATTTGAGTGTTTTCGTGCCAAAGAGCTGCCGGTAGAAATCCATGGGGAAGAGAAAGATCAGCAAAGTTTGTTTGGGTACAAAGAAATTCCCACCAGAATGGATTTGGCCCAGCGGGTAGAGCGTTCCATTCCCAAAAAGATTTCCCCCCAGGCCCAGCGGTTGGTGCGGGAAGGGTTCCTCACCTGCCTGCCGGACCGGGAAATGGCGTTGCTGCGGTTTTTGCTTATGGGGTATAAGTTTGGGCCTCAGGTGACGCGCTTTACCACCCACCCGGTGGTGCACACCTTGGAAAAGGCGGTGCTCACCTTGAAAAATGAGGCCCACCACACCGTGGAATTTCTCCGGTTCGCCGATTGCGGGGAGTTTTTGGCGGCCAGGATCGCTCCGAATAACAGAGTTCTGCCCTTGGTGGCGCCCTGTTTTTGTGACCGGCTCCCCAGCGAGAATTTTATGATTTACGATGGAACTCATGGTATGGGATTCCTTCACCGGGCAGACGGGAACTCCGCTGGGGAATATTTCCAGGCGGATCAGATCCAGCTTCCCAAGCCGGGGGAAGAGGAACAGCGGTGGCAAAACTTGTGGAAGGTGTTTTACCGCACCATTGCCGTAGAGGGACGGGAAAATCCCAAGCTGCGGCAAACCCATTGTCCCAAGCGGTATTGGCCCTTGATGACAGAGCTGCGGGACGCTCTGTGAGGGGTCAGTCTCAGAAGATTTTTTCAAAAAGTGAATTAAGAGAAGCTTGATAAATTTACAATTTGTATTATAATTAAATAATATAAATTGGAAGAAATCTTCTGAAACTGCAAAAGACAAGGGTGTTAAGGGTGTTATGAAAAAGAACTCTGTAAAAAAATGGACAGGAATGATTTTAGCTGTGGCACTGCTGGCAGCCATGCCCCTGACGGCTCAGGCGCAGCAGCCTGGTCTAGGAGAGACCGTGGGAACTGGTATCCTGGAAGAGACGGAAATTTCGGAATTAGACGTCCAGGATAGTTTTTCGGAAGTGCAGCAAAGAGCGGAAGGCGGCACCGAGTATTTGACAAAATACGGCATTACGCGAGATGGGGTCGTCCGGGAATTGGAAGCGCACCAGTCGGATAATTTCTATTTGGGGACGCCTTACAAACCTGGGGATTGGCAGTCCCCCAGGGGAGATACCCGTTACAACGGTTCCGCGGGAATGGACTGTGCCGGTTTTGTCAGCTATGTGTTGCGAAAAGTGGGATTGGACGCCAGCACGGTGATGCGGGTCATACAGAAAGTCCCGGGCCAAACCAACTGGAATGGATCGGGAAAGCCTTACGACATCTTATCGGGGGCGAATAACTACCTGAATCTGGTGACAAACGGAAACTTGACCGCCTACGCTTTTCGCACAAAAGAGGAACTGCTGTCCAGTGGATTGGCGGAAAAGGGCGATATCCTTCTCATGTGGTGGAATCAACAGCCGGGATACGACGGGGAAGATAACCACATTGGGTTCTTCTGGGGAGATTCTCCCAGTGAGGATAAAATGTGGCACAGCGGCCTGAAACCCAAGGAAGAGAACCAGATTAGCGCCATCATCCCCCAATCTGCGGGGTCCTATTACATTCTCATCAAGTTGGAGAAACAGAAAGTGGTGGAAGAACGGCCCCACCACCCGGTTTTTGAAGATGTTCCCCTGGACGCCTGGTATTACGATGCGGTGGATTACGTTTATCAAGCGGGATTGTTCAGCGGTGTTACGGCGGACACGTTTGTTCCGGCCAACGCCATGACCAGGGGAATGTTTGTGACCGTGCTGGGGAAATTCGCCCACGCTGACCCCAGTGATTATTCGGCAGGCTCTTTCCGTGATGTGTCCGAGAAGGACTATTACGCTCCCTATGTGGAATGGGCCGTGGAAAAGGGCCTGGTCACCGGAATCGGTGGGGAATGCTTCGCGCCCAACCAGTGGATAACGCGGGAGCAGATGGCTACGGTTTTCTACAAATACGCTCAGATGGTGGGTGCTGATACCACCTTGACGCCGGACGAGCTGCTTGCCTTCCCGGACGGCCTGGAAACCTCAGAGTATGCCAGGGACGCAATGGCGTGGGCAGTTACCCATGGAGTGCTCAGCGGCAGTGGAGGGGATCTGCTTCCCCAGGGTACGGCTACCCGTGCCCAAACAGCGCAAATTCTCTATAACGCCAAAAAGTTGCTCACTACCCCAGTGGAAACACCTGAAACAGGGGAAGAATCCGCACTGGAGAGTACTGCGGAAAACAGTCTGTAAAGGTGATAGAACCGCCGGATTGGCGATGAAAATTCAAAAGAAGAAACACCTAAGGAAAAGCCTCTGCAAAAGGGGCTTTTTGCTTTATCCGAAAAACGCGGCATAAAAAAACGAAGCCCCCAAGAACTTTACGTTCTTGGGGGCTTTCTGGTGACCCACAACATTTGATATACAAAAGTTATCTCCCGAGAAATCACTCTCGATTCTGTCAAAGAGTTTGTCCTCGATGGTAACTTCTTCATCACCTGTAGTAAAAGTGATAATCAACTTGTCATCGTAAAGAAAGATCTTATTGATGAACAGACGGACGAGGGTCCTACGGTATGTTAAGTTGGAAATATCCCCCTTAACAAGCTGTGAGAGATAAGATATCACTTGATCTTCTGTGACAAGATAATGACGGGATTTTTCACGTTCCAGCTGTTCAGCAGCTGCTTTGATATCAGCTGCCAGTTTGCTAAGATCTTCAAGGATCATGTTTCGCACGGCATTGTCTTTACACAATCGGAGATTACCCATCTGATTATCTTTGCTGTCCTCTAGTTCTTTTAGTTTTAACTCTAGACGTTTGATTTCAGAGTTATCTTCCATGCTTTGCGCGATCTTTACTACTTCTTTAGCAATCCGCTTAATATTGGGCTTGGTTAGTATTCTTTTGCATTCTGAGATTACGATATCTTCAATGTATTCCTTGCGGACAGTTTTCTTTTTGCAGGTCTTTTGATGAAGAGCGGTTTTGCATTTATAGTAGTTGTAAATCCGAAATTCCGTGTTTGTCTTTTTGCGTGCGCTGATTCCTACCATTCCATTTTTGCAGTAGCCACAGAACAATTTTCCTGATAGAATGTACTCCGCTTTTGCCCTAGCCCGGGCAGGAGCTTTTTTGTTTGCCTTCATCGTGTCTTGTACTTTCTCAAAAAGTTCTTTGTCGATGATTTGGGGCATTCCTCCTGGTTGTTCTATACCGTTGTAAATATAGATTCCAAGATATTTGCGGTTTTTCAGCATCGTGTGAAGCGAGTTCTTATTGAAAGAGGCTCCCTGGGCGGTTTTCAACTGTCGTGCGTTTAGATCATCGCATATCTTTTTCATGCTCCAGCCACTGGCATACTTTTGAAAGATTTCACGCACAATGGGGGCTCGTTGTTCATCAAGAACATAGTGTTTGTTTTCAATGCGATACCCAAGAGGAGTTGTGCCACCATTAGACAAGCACTTCTCAGCATTTACATTCATGCCCCGGGTTACTTTATCAGCAAGTTCCACAGAATAGTATTCTGCCATGCCTTCCAACACCGATTCCAAAATAATTCCGCTGGCATCATCACTGATGGGCTCTCTGGCACTGATGACTTTTATGCCGTTCTTTCGTAAGTAGTACTTATATTTGGCGCTGTCATAACGATTTCGAGCAAAGCGGTCAAGGCGATAAACCAGGACTCCTTGAAAATATTTCTTATTGCTGTCCCGAATCATCTTTTGAAAGTTTGGCCGGTCATCTGTTTTTGCACTGAATGCTCTGTCAATGTATTCACCTATGACGTTATACCCGTTGCTTTCTGCAAATTTATAGCAGACTTTTAACTGGCCTTCGATGGATTCATCCCGTTGTTTACTGTCAGAATAGCGGGCGTAAATAACAACATTCATGATTTTTCCCCTTTGATTTTTTGTAGTGCATCATATACCTTGTGGAAAACCACCTGGTTTGGATAATATCGGTAATCGGCAAACACCCATATTCCTGTGTGATAAAAATGTTCCAGAATGGCGGCAGCGCACGCAGCGCTTCTGCTCTGTCCATATTCACATTGGCAAATAAGATCGAATCCATCCTCGAAAACAGCATAGATAAATTGGGCCAGGTCATCGGCTTCGGGGAGAAATGTTTCATAGGTCAACCCGTAATCTCTCAGTACTTCTAGATCAATATCCGGTGCGCCAACTTTAAAAACTCGCTGACACTTTCCAGAATATTCCACAGGAGGATTTTTACTCTTTTTTATACTAGTTTCTGGGTCAAAAAAACTGATGACTGCAACATTTTGCGGAAATTTACCCTTTAACAGTTCTTCCACAGCTGCTCGTGAAGCAATCTTTACGTTCATTTTCTGCCCTCCACAAGGTGTAGATACTTATAAATAGTCGGATAAGAAAGGCCGCACAATCGGGAAAATTCTTTTTTATTGATTTCACCATTTTTATACTTGGGATAGTGCTTATAGAAAATGCCTGGAATGTCATTTGTAGTAGTTGAGGGACGGCCGATGGTTTTCCCTTTGGCCTTG
>DXXH01000098.1:0-424 GCA_019416395.1 Clostridiales bacterium | reverse complement strand
TTGGCGTTTTCCATACCGCTTTTCACCCGTTGGCTAATCATATTCCGCTCCAACTCTGCGAATACGCCCATCATCTTCAACATTCCCTCCGTCATAGGGTCAAGGTCTTTACTGCAATCCACAACGAAGCTACCCAGCACGAGTTTGATGTGGCGGTCTTTTGCCAACTCGATGATATCACAAAGCTGTTTCGTGCTGCGGGTGATGCGGCTGACCTCTGTCGCCAGAATGGTGTCCCCTGGCTGGACTATATTTAGTAGCTTCATGAGTTCGGCTCGATTGATCTTTGTTCCACTTTCGTACTCTAAGTAGATGGTTTTATCAGTTGCCCCTTGCTGTTTTAGTTCACGCACCTGACGGTTGATATCCTGTTCCCTTTCATTAGTTGAGCATCTCGCATAACCGTAAATCATGCTATACCCTC
>DXXH01000097.1:4072-8961 GCA_019416395.1 Clostridiales bacterium | reverse complement strand
AATCCCTTATTTAGTTTTTTTTGAGGTGGCCGTTGTAACGCAACCTTAGGAGGCGACCGCTCTATCCAACTGAGCTACGGGGGCTTATACAGAAAATATTCAATTTTGCAGGGCCCAGGATTCGAACGATTCGATTTTTAGGAGGGCGGTGCTCTGTCCAGCTGAGCTACTGGCGCGTATACAATTTTTATTCGTTTCTGTGACCCCGGCGGTCGAGAACCCGCCGAATGTTAGGAGAAAAGGGAGAAAAATAAGAAAAACGGCCGGGAAAAATCCCAGCCGTTTGAACGGTTTTGTTTAGTGGCAGCCACGCTTCTGGCAAGCGTAATACGCGGTGGGGTCGGTGGGATCCCAGGTGTGCCAGGAAGGAAGCTGAAGCCCTGTGGGTTTGGAGAGAGGTCCGGAAGTCTCTGAGGGAGAGATGTAGACCTGAGTGCCCAGCTGGCAGTTGTCGTAGATCCACTTGGCGTCACGGCAGCACAGACGGATACAGCCCATGGAGCGGGTTTGGCCCAGCCGGTTGTATTCCCCGACTTCCAGATCAAAATTGTTGTGGGTCCAGTTGGGTACCGAATGGAACAGGTAGTTTCCTTGGATCTGGGTACACCACTGCGCCCAGGTATCACCCACCATTTTCAGCCAGCGGTAACGGGCGGGAGTGTAATAGGTACCGGTGGGGGTGGGGGTGCCGCAGGAAACCAGCATGGACCGCACAGGTGTGTTGTACGTTCCGGTAGAGGGGTCTTTGGCAAAGATGATCAAATAGTTGGCGGGCTTGTAAACCTTGATGTAATAAGGCCCGCTGACTACGCCCAGTCCGGAAATATCATTGACTTGCAGGCCGTTCTGATAGTAACGCCGCCAAGAACCGTCGTAAGAGAAGCCGTTGTAGGCCGCGCCGGAGTTGTCAAACAGATAGGTGGTACCGTCAATGGTGGTTTTTCCCCGGACGATTTTCCGGGTGGATCCGTCCACGTAGTACAAAACCCCGTTTTCCCGGACCCAATGGCTTTTCACGGTGGAGGTGTCTTTTTCGTAAGTGTCCCACACTTCGGTATAGGTGCCTTCGGGCTTAGACTCTTCCTGGTCTTGGCTGCCGTCTTCCCCCTGGTTTCCGTCGGTCCCGGGAACTTCACCCGGTTCCTCTTGGGAGCTTTCTCCGCCAATGATCTCCCCGTTTTCCCCTTCCAGATGGTAGGTGTGGGCGGTGGATGCTTCCACAATGGCCTCATACGCCCAGTGGGTGGAGAACAGGTCAAAGAAGTTCTTCACGTCTTTCAGGGATTTTACATCTTTGTCAGCGGTCCGGCCCAGCATCTTGTTCAAGATAGTCACAGCCTGGGCACGGGTGATGCTGTCGTTGGGAGCAAAGGTCCCATCGCCCATGCCGGAAATCCACCCCTGTTTGGCGGCGCTGTAAATATAGGGAGCGGCCCAGGAAGTGTTTTCCACATCGGTGAAGGGGCTTGCCCCATATTCCAGGGTGCTGAATGCCATGGCCATGGTGACGAATTCCGCCCGGGTGATTTTCCGGGTGGGGCTGAATTTGCCGTTCTCATACCCCGAGACGATTCCCAAACCAGCCAGGGTCTCCACGGCGTCGGCGTACCAGTCTGTGGATTTCACGTCGGGGAAGGTCTTTTTCTCCCAATCGGCGGAAAGGAGCAGCTTGTAGAACATGGAAGCGGCTTCCGCACGGGTTACGGTCTTGTCCGGCAGGAACATGCCGGTGTTGTAGCCGGAAATGTAGGCCACGTGGTCTTTCGTATTCAACAGGTCTTCCACCTGGCGGGACCACCGGGCAGTATAGGTCACGTCACCGGTGATGGGCAGGGTGGTGGGGTCTACCTGGTTGCCTGCATTGTCAAACCAGCCCAGAATGGTGGCGGCAGGCAGTTCCGGGATCGAGGGAACCAACGAGGGGATTTTTCCCTCGTCTACTACCAGACTGGTAGAGCCAAAGCTGCCCATCTGGTAGGTGACGGTGTACCGGGCAATTTCCGGCTCCTGGGGTTCTTCCGGTTCTTCAGGTTCCGGGGAGCTTTCCGGAGTGGAAGAGTCTTCCGGATCTTCCGGAGACTGTCCTTCTTCTGTGGCTCCCTCATCTGTAGAAGGCTCCTGAGGTGTGTTGCCTTCCGGATCGTTTTGGCTGTCCGGCTGGGTGACTGTGGGCGCCGGCTCCTCTTCCAGAGCGGGAATGGGTTCCTTGTCCAGGAGAGTGAGAGCTTCCTGGGAAGAGGTGGTGGCCAATTCCTGCCCGTAGGCGGAAAAAGCTGGGGCCTCTAAGGCCATGGCGCAGCAAAGCACCAGAGAAAGAATGCAGGTGGTGACGGATTTGAGTTTGTGGCGGTGTTTCATAAGCGGGTCTCCGTTCTTCCAAAAATAGGGCAATCGTCCCTTGTATAACTCTATTATAAAACAAGATAAGCGGGAAGGAAAGAAAAATAATGGGTAAAATCTGGGAAAGCCACAGTTTTTTTATGCCGGGCATTTCCAGGGGAGCTTTTCCTGCTTTTTAGACGGGGCAGACCGGGGTCCGGTAAGGGAATCGGGAAAACTTTTGCGCTGGGCTTCCCGGTGTGTTATAATGGCACGGGAAAATGAGGAACGAACAAATTCACGGGCTGAACACAGCGGAGGTGTTGACCATGAAAGTATCGGTAATCGGCTGCGGCCGGTGGGGCACGTTTTTGGCCTGGTACCTGGACCGCTCCGGCCAGGAAGTGACCCTCTACGGGCGGAAGGGCTCCAAGCGCATGGAGACGTTGCTGGAGACCCGCACCAATGGGGTGACAGTTCTTCCGGAAAGCGTGGGGCTCACCCAAACTCTGGGAGAGGCCCTGGAAAACCAGACCTTGGTGATTTCTGTAGGCTCCCAGAGCTTGCGGGGGCTGCTGAGGGAAATCGCCGGCCAATGCCCGGGCGGGGAACACCGGCTGGTGTTGTGCATGAAGGGCCTGGAAACGGGAACCGGAAAACGGCTGACCACCATTGTAGAGGAAGAACTGCCTTCCGCCCAGGTGGCGGTGTGGCTTGGCCCCGGCCATGTACAGGAATTTACCGCCGGGGTTCCCAACTGCATGGTGATCGACAGCAAGGACGAGGTGTTCAAGGAAGAGCTGGTCACAGCCTTTTCCAGCCAGCTGATCCGTTTCTACTACGGCCGGGATTTGATTGGTAACGAAATCGGCGGGGCGTCGAAAAATGTGATCGGCATTGCGGCAGGCATGCTGGACGGTCTGGGGATCTCTTCCCTGAAAGGAGCGCTGATGAGCCGGGGTACACGGGAAATCGCCCGGCTGATCCAGGCACTTGGGGGCAACCAGCTTTCCGCCTATGGCTTGTGCCACCTGGGGGATTATGAAGCCACCGTGTTTTCCAAATACAGTCACAACCGCCGGTACGGGGAAGCCTTTGTGCTGGGCGAAGGGTATGACGAGCTGGCCGAAGGCAGGGCCACCGTCCTGGCCCTGGTAAAACTGGGGCAGGAATACGGGGTGTCGTTGCCCATCTGCCAGGCCGTGTACCGTGTGCTGTATGAAGGCGCCGATCCCCGGGAAACATTGGACGGCTTGTTCTCCAGAAGCTTAAAACAGGAGTTTTGACAGAAAAATGGCCATAAAAAGACCGGGAGAAAATTCTCCCGGTCTTTTTTGCTGTGAGATAGGGAATGTCCCGAAAATGGAGCGGTTACAGCTTGGAGTAGCCGTATCCGTTGACCAAAGCGTCCAGCTTCTGCTGGGCTTTGCACATGGGACAGTCGTGACTGGGGTAGGTGGCATAGCCTGGCACATCTTCCGGTCCGAATACCGTCTGTACCGGTACGCCTTCCACCTGGTTTGTGGCACTGAAAATCGCACAAATGCCCGCCGTGGTGCCACCGTAATACTGGATGCATTCCATGGCTTTCCGGGCGCTGATACCGGTGGTTACGGAAGCGGTGAGGACCAGCACATGCTTGTCCCGGACCATGGGTTGCAGGTTGTCCCGGAAAATCATCTGGCCATTGGCGTCGTGCTCCGGGGTGATGATGTAAATCGTTTTGTGGGCGTTGATGGAGACAAATCCTGCATTGCTCAGTTCTTGAGCCAGGTACGCGCCAATGATCTGAGTGCCGTCCAAGCAGAGAATGGTATCCACAATGGTAGAAGCCACATAATGATGCACCAGGGCCTGGGCGGCCAGCTCGGCTTCACTCTGGCGGGTTTTCAGGGTAGTCATGTCCAGGTAGCAGTTGATGTGGGAGTGGTTGGTGGCAAAATGGCCGTGGATCAGTTTCAGCGGCACGCCGCCATTTTGGGATAAAATCTTAGTGATGTGAGTTTCCATAAAATCAAACCTCCCAGCCGCCAGACCTGCTTAGGAGCAGGAGAAACGGTATTTTTATAAATTATAACAATGAAGCCCGGAAATTACAAGAGATATTCTTCAGATTTTTATTATTTTATCCCAATAAATTCAAAAAATATGTAATAAAACAAGCAGAAAAGCCCAAATTCGCCCTTGACACCGGGAAGTTTTATAATTATAATAAAATTGTAGTAATATCGAAATTTCTTTGATGAGGAGGAGTGCAGCGATGAAAAAGGCTTGGAAAATGGCTGGAGCCGGGGTGATCCTGGGATGCGTGGAATTGGGTGCGGCCGGGCTTCTGGCAGGCGTTTGGAAAGTAGGAACCTTTGAGGACACGGCATTCCTCTTGGGAATTGCCACGTTAGTGGTAGGGCTGTTCGCCTTGTTTGGCGTGTCCAGACTGCGCACCGGCGCGATGGTAAGCGGCAGCAACGCCAATGCCCAAACTGCTTTCGCGTCTCAAGTGGCTTTTGAAGAACAGAGCACCTTGTCCAAACTGCCCCAATCGGTGAAAACCAAAATGGCCAGCTTTTCCG
>DXXH01000097.1:0-4062 GCA_019416395.1 Clostridiales bacterium | reverse complement strand
CTTGGTGTTTTTCGTAGGGGCGGCAGTGACCTTTGTAGGGTTTGGCATCAGCCTGCTGTTTTAAAGTTTTCAAAAGGGCATTACTTGGCGCCCAGCTTTCCTAGGGGGAAGGCTGGGCGCCTTTTTCGTGGTTTATGCCTTGGTGAAAAGGCAATTTATAAAAACCGCCCCAAGGGTTGCGCGAAAGCCCTTGGAGCGTTTTTTATATGTGGCGTTTATTGTGCAGTTCCGCAGCTTGGAGAGCGAAAATATCCCGGAACAGATTGTCTTCCTCATCATTTGGCAAGTCGATAAACCGGCAGCCAAACAGGTTTTCCCGTTTTTCCATGGGGCTGATCCTGGCCACCTCAAAAGTCACATTGTGGGTAGGACCGCCGTCACGGAAACGCTGACGCGTCATGGAAAGCTGATCGCCGATCTCGTAGGGGTTGGGACTTTGAATGGCGATGCCCGTGGCACTGATATTGAGAATGAGGCAGCGGTGATGCGTGGGAATGCCGTTGACCGCCGATACCACCCCCGCACGCATGACGTTTTGCCGGAAAAAGTTTCGGGCTTCCGTCTTTGCCACCACCGATTGGATCTTGACGGTGGCAGATTGTTGTTCAGTTTGATCCACAATGCCGTCCATCAGGATGAGCTCATTTTGGCCGGCGTTGGATTTCACTTGCAGCTTTATGGCCATGTTGGGGAAAACGTCGCTCCAAATGGCCCTGTCGCCGCCCAAATTTTCGATTGCCAGCGTCCGAGTAGACGGGTCATAATCGGTCAGACGGCCGAGGAACAGGAAGTTGTTCCCCTGGGAGACAACGGTGCAGCGGGAACCAATATGATTGATGATAAGTGGGGCGTCCATTCCTTTCATAAACCTCCTTAAAACCTCAGATCTTTCTGTTGGAGCTGCCGCTTTGGAACAGCATGCTGTACAGGTCGTTGACTTCCATGGGCCGGAAATAGCGGTAGCCTTGAATCAAGTCGCAACCGGCTTCCCGGATCAGGGCGTCCTGTTCCGGAGTTTCCACACCTTCCATGCAGACCTTTTTCCCAAAGCGGTGGCACGCGTAGACGATACTGGAAATGAAATTCATCTTGTCCTCGGATTCCGTCATTTCCCCCAGCAGGGAGCGGTCCAGCTTGATGATGCTGGAAGGATATTGCAGCATCATGCGCAGGGAAGAGTACCCGCTGCCGAAGTCGTCCAGGGCCATGCGGATTCCCAGCCTGGCGCAGGTGTTTACAAAGTAAAGCACTTTTTCCGGTTGTTCGTCCAAACTACTTTCCGTCAGTTCCGCTACCAAATGGGAGCCGTCCACGTTGTATTTGGCCAGGGTTTCTTCCATGAATTTGGGCAGCTCTTTATCCGACATTTGCTGCAAACTTACGTTGAAGGTCAGGTAAAAGTCAGGGGCATAGGAGATCAGGCGCATGCAGGTGCATACTGCCTGCTCAAATACCCACCGGCCTACCAAGTGAATCATATTGTCTTTTTCCAACATGGGGACAAAGATCTCCGGAGAGATATCCTTGCCTTCAAAGGTCCAGCGCAGTAAGGTTTCCCCGCAGGCGGGGCCACCTTTTTCCACGGAGACAATGGGCTGGATCACCACCCGGAAATTCTGCATGCCGTGAAGCACGTCCCGGCTGAGAGCCAAGGCCATGTTGGATATGTATTTCATTTTCTGAATGCTCTTTTCAGAGTATTCCACGTATTTTTGCCCAGGATCCTGGCGGGCGATGCGGATCAGCGAAACAAGTTGATCCGTAAAATCGGCGGGCAAGAGTCCGGCGATGGGATATTCCATCAAAGCGAAGGAGCAGGGCTGGGGAACGGAAACGGCCATGAAGTGATACCAGCTGGAGATGATTTCCCGGATCTGCTCCACCAGCACGTCCCGGTCTGTGGCGTCACAGGCGTCCACAAGGGCAGCGCACCGCATGCCGTCCAACCGGTAGAAAGACATGTGGTCGGAAAGCTTCTCCATTAAATCGTCGGCAATGGTACGCACCATGTGGTCGCTGAAAACCCGGCTACGGGTGCTGTTGACTTCTGAAATGTTGTTCAAGCTGAAACCGATGGCCAGCACCGGCTTTTGATTCCCCTTGGCCTGGTCCAGGCAGTGGAATAGGGCGGCTTCCCGTGGGAAATTGGTGACAGGATCCACCACAAAGGAGTCATCTTGGTGGCTGATGCGCCCGGAGAAAAACAAGGGGGCAGTTTGGTCCTCGTTCCACTTGATAAGCCCATAGCAACGGACCCACATGGTTTTGCCGTGAACGTTGCGAACCTGGTAGCGCAGGTCGTGAACCGAGCGCTTTTCCTGCAGCATGGAGTCAAACTCTTTTAGGTAAAGTTCCTTGGATTTCTCGGAAACAATCCGCTGGCTCCAGGCTTGGAGCAGACCGGACACCACGTTGCTCTGAAAACCAAACTCGTCCCGCATGTTGTCTGAAAGGTAGAACAGATCTTTCTGCATATCCCCGAAAAAGAAATACGCAGTGCTGTTCTGCTGGGAGATGGACTGGAACAGGAATTCCATGTCGTGATAAGTGGTATCCAGAAAATGGTGGAACAGGCTTTGGGACCCTTCTGGGTTGACGGCTGCCGGTTTGGCGGAAGCTCTTCGGTCTACCCCGGGAACCCTGCGGTTTGCCACGTAATATTCCCGTTTGTCCTCGTACATCACGTTATCGGCTTGGGAAATCAGGGTCTCCAAGTCATAGGGGGGCTGGTCGGACCAAGCATACCCCACGGCAATGTGATGTTTGTCCTGCCGCACCCGTTCTTGCAGCTTCCGCACTTGGGCCAGAAATCGATCCTGGGGGACATTTCGAAAAACAGCCACAAACTCGTCCCCGCCAATCCGGTAAATCCAGGGGGTGTCCAGAGTGGTATGGATCATATTGAAGCAGTATTGGATCAGCTGATCCCCGGCGCTGTGACCCAAGGTATCGTTGGTTTGTTTAAGGCCGGTGATATCGCTGTACAGGATCCCTACGCTGTCCAGTTTTTGCAGAGCCGCGCTGTGCTCGAACATGGCGTTGCGGTTATAGGCATTGGTCAGCGGGTCATGGAAACTGAGCGTGTGCAGGTGGCGGAGCAGATCCCGCCTGCGCAGCAAGGCCACAATGAAAAATCCCAGCACCTTCAGCAAGGGGCCGATCAGGGGCATATTTTCCGCATTGGGGTTATCTACTCCCAAAAAGCCCACCACTTTTCCCTCCATGCTAATCGGCGCGGCAACCAGCCTGGAAATGTCCTGGGGCTTCAAGATGGCGTAAACAATGGGGTCGGTGGTGCGGATTTCCTCTAAATCGGAAATGGTGACCGCCTGGTTTTCCTGAAATTGGGAGATCCACGGTTTAAAAGTGGAATAGGGGACCTTTTGCAGGATCTCTTTTTGTGCCTCTACCGCAGAGGCGCACCACTCGTAAGTGTTGTTGGCGGATTCTCCGGAAAACTCAAAAATATACACCCGGTCGCATTGGAAGGTCTGTCCCAGGTAGGAAAGCACTTTGTTCAGAGACCATTCCGGATCGGTGGTGGAGAAGATCTGCTGAAGGCAGTCGTTGAGAATGCTCTCGCTGCGGGCGTAGTAATAGGGAGTGTTGCAGATCACGTCGGAATCCACGTTGATGGCGATTTCCACACGGTAACGCCGGCCCATATGTTCAATCAAGCTGTCTTTGATCATAAAACGCTTGTTCAAGATAGGGTTCTTATGGGTCCACGAGATGAATTTTCCCAATTGCAGAGCGGAGTTGGTGCAAAAGGCGCAGGGCTGGTTATAGCCTTGCAAAACCTGATAGCATTTTTTGCCCGTATATTCCTCCGGATACTGATAGCCCAACGCTTCCCGAAGCATTTTATTCATATATACTATTTCATAGGTAACTGGATCGGACATGTAGACCAGTTCGTCCAGTTCCTCAAAAAATTCCATACAAAAGCTCATTCTGTCCTCCTGCTTTGCTTTGAAGCCCACTCAATATGGTCAAGGGCAAGAAAAAACGGATTCACAATGAATCTGTACAAATATAGTATAGTTTTTAGTATATTATAAT
>DXXH01000096.1 GCA_019416395.1 Clostridiales bacterium | reverse complement strand
GGGTGGTGAAGCGTTTTCAAGAGTTTACCCAATTGCGCTTGCGGTTAGAGACTGGACGTACTCATCAGATCCGGGTGCATATGGCTTATATCGGACATCCAGTAGCGGGGGATCCTGTGTATGGACCAAAGAAAGTCATCACTTCTCTGGAAGGCCAATGTCTTCATGCTGGGAAGATTGGGTTTGTGCATCCACGCACGGGGGAATATTTGGAGTTTGAAGCGCCTTTGCCGGCCTATTTTACGGACTTTCTCCGGAAGCTGAAAGAAGTGTGATCCTTATGGATCGGGAAACAAAGTTCCGCTGGGTACTCTTGCTGACTGCGGCAGCGATTACAGCGGCGGTACTCATCGGGTTGTATTCTGTACGTCCCCTTCATTTTTACCAGGTGGTGGTTCAGGAAGAACCATCTTCTTCTCAGGAAAGCACGGATTCCGCTCCGGGATCTGTCCTGGAAAGCCAGACCAGCTCAGAGGAAGAAATAGCCGAAGTGGACTTGGTGGAATCTGAAACCTCGGGGCCGCAAGAGGTGCTGGTGGAAAAAAGCATCAATATCAATACGGCAACTCTAGAGGAGTTGGATCTGCTGCCGGGTATTGGTCCCGCGTTGGCCCAGAGGATCATCGATTACAGGGAGCAGAACAACGGTTTTTACGATATCCAGGAAATTATGGAAGTTTCCGGGATTGGAGAAAAGACGTTTGCCAAATTGGAACCCTATATTGTTGCGGAATAAAAAAATGGTGGAAGCACGTGACGTGTCTCCACCGTTTTTATATTGGAAATTTTATGTTGGATCGCTTGGAAAATGGATGCCAGCTTGCTTCCTGGCCTGCTCCATGAAAGAAGCCACTTGGAAACTCAGCCGGCTACAATAGGCGTATTCTCCGGCAGAAGCCTCTGGTTGGACAATGTACCGGTAAAAATCTTTGGCTTCCCAACCCATAAGCTTATATTTTTCCTCGTCACCAAAGAGCTTCTCCACAGTGCCGTCCTTTTGCCACAGGGAAAGCCCGGCTACACGGGAAATGGACTCCACCGAAAGAGTGCCTTCCGTCCCTTGAAAATCACTGTTGGCTCCTGCTTGTCCCATCTTGGAGTAAGTCAGCGTCACAAGTTTATCTGGATAGCGCAGGGTGATAATTCCACCTCCATCAGCGCCGCTTTCCATCATGACTGGAGCTGCCGTAAAGCTCTCCGGTTCTCCAAAAAGTGCCAAAGCAGGATAAACACAGTACACACCCAAATCCATAAGGGCTCCTGTTTCCAAAGCGGGATTAAAAATATTGGGCAGTTGACCTTGCAGATAGCTGTCCAGTTTTGAGGAACGTTGGCAAAAATCTAGTTTTACCATGGTGATCTTGCCAAGACGGCTCAGAATCCCCTCTAAAATTTTCCGTTGGGGCAAATGGAGAAACATGATCGCTTCCATAAAAATCACGCCGTTTTCCTGGGCGATTTTTTGGAGTTCCAGCACTTTGTCCGCCTGAGCGCACAAAGGTTTTTCGCAAATCACATGTTTTCCATGTTCCAAGAAAAGCTTGCTCTGGGCATAGTGCAAGGAGTTGGGACTGGCGATGTACACCGCGTCCAAAACATCGCAAGACGCCATTTCTTCCAAATCGGTAAATACCAATTTGGCTCCATGTTTCTCAGCGTAGGCCTTTGCCCGTTCCTCTGTCCGGGAATACACAGCCGCCAATTCCCACAAGCCGCTGTCCTTTGCTCCGTAAATGTATTCGTCCACAATCCACCCAGAGCCAATGGTTCCAAATTTTAGCATAATGCCGGCCCTTCCTCAGAATTTATTCCGCGTTGTAGATAGCGGTTTTGATAATATTTTTGATGGTTTCCATATCGTCCACAACCACATATTCCAGTTTGCCATGGGCGTTGCCACCGCCTGTGCAGATGTTGGGGCAGGGGAGACCCATGAAGGACAACCGGGCGCCATCGGTACCGCCACGAATGGGCGTAGAGACAGGTTCCACGCCGTTTTCGCGCATAGCCTGCTCCATGGTTTCAATAATTTCCATGTGGGGCAGGATCTGCTCTTTCATATTGCGGTAGGAATCTTTGACCGTGAGAGTAACAGGCTGGCTGGGGTATTTCACATTGATGTAAGAGGCGGCTTGGCCCATCAATTCCTTCTTCCGCTGGAACAGCTCGCTATCGTGATCCCGGATCAGGAACTGCATGACTGTATGTTCCACATTGCCTTGAATGGTATCCAAATGAATAAAGCCCTCATAGTTTTCCGTATGCTCGGGGACTTGGTCCTTGGGCAGAAGGGCGCAGTATTCCATGGCTACACTCATGGAATTGACCATCTTGTTTTTCGCGCTGCCTGTGTGAATGGAAATGCCTTCCACCTCAACAGTCACGGAGGCTGCGTTGAAGTTTTCGTAATCCAGTCCGCCCAACGCGCCGCCGTCTACGGTATAGGCGTAATCGCAGCCAAATCCCTGTACATCAAAATCGTTGGGACCACGGCCGATTTCTTCGTCGGGAGTAAACCCGATTTTCACTGTGCCATGTGGTTTCCCTTCTTGGATAAGCTCTTCCGCAGCGCAAAGGATTTCCGCAATACCGGCTTTGTCGTCGCCACCCAACAGGGTGGTGCCATCGGTGGTAATCAGTGTCTTTCCAACGTGCTTTTTCAAGGATGGGAAATCCTCAGAGGAAAGGGAAAGCCCACTGTTCCCCAAAGCGATATCACCGCCGTCGTAATTCTCAACGATTTGAGGTTTGATATTTTCCCCGGAAACCCCGCCATATGTATCCATATGGGCAATGAATCCCACCGTATTTTTTCTGGATTCTGTGGCGGGAATGGTGCCATACACATAGCCGGTTTCGTCCATGTGGGCATCTTCAATGCCAATTTGTTTCATCAGGTCTACAATGTGAGCTCCCAGAACTTTCTGTTCAGGTGTGCTGGGTACTGTGGTGGAAGTTTCATCGGAACCAGTGTTGTAAGAAACTAAATCGAGAAATACATCTTTGACGGACATTTAGCATTCACTCCAATACTTTTTTAAATTGGCAAGGCCGATCCGCACTCCGTCCACAGGCGGTTCCATGCCTTCAAATTCAATGGCGATGGTGCCGTCAAATCCGGCGCCTTTCAACAAGTGGAGGCACTGCTTTACAGGCACATTGCCGTGGCCGATAATGGTCCCGCGCAGGAAGTTTCCCCCTCTGGAGCGGAATGCTCCCTCGCCGGGATCTTCACTGTAAAAGCTTTTGCAAATAAAATCCTTGGCGTGGACATACCGGGCATAGGGAGCCACTCTCGCCACCGCCTGGGCAGGGTTTTCGTCAGCGCAAAGGAAGTTGCCAATGTCGCACAAAAGCCCGAAATTGGGGTGGTTCACCGCCATGTAAAGCTTTTCCACCCGGGTGGAATCCTGGGAAAAGAACCCGTGGTTTTCTGTCATGGTGGCAACCCCTTTGGTGGCGGCGTATTCCGTGACTTCCCGCACAGCTTCCGCCAAAGTGGGGATCAGGCTCTCATAGCTCTGGTACTTTTCGCCGGTATAGCCCTGAGTAATATCGTGGCGCATGCGGGGAGCACCCATCAAAGCCGCTAGGTCCACATATTCCTTTACCCGCTGTATCTCTTTCTTAGTGTCTCCGTCGCTGCCATTGAGAAAATCGGCGCCAATAGCCAGGGAAGAGATGGTGAGCCCGTTTTTCGCAGCGGTTTCCTTTAACTCCAAGGCTTTGGCCTGGCGTTCTTCTGCAGGACAATGGAAGTTCACGAAATCCACTGCTTCCACAGCGTCAAAACCAAGATCTGCCGCGATTTTTACACAGTCCAGGGGAGTGAGTTCCCCTTTTTGAATGGCGCTGTTAAAGCTGTACAAGCTGACTGAGAATTTCATACAATACGACTCCTCTCGTTACACAATAATAGCAGAACCCGGCAAGGAAAACCCCAGCCGGGTAAGCTTCTGTAAAAAGAATGTGAAAGTGGATCAATCACCAAAGCTGATGCCGATTTGCCGTGCGGCCTGAATCTCATCGCAATCCACAGGGACGCTTTTCAGTTTCCCGGCAACATCTTGCAGCGGAACGGGAACGGTTTTTCCATTGACAACACCGACCATCACGCCGAAGGTCTTTTCTTTGATAAACCTGGCAGCTGTGGCGCCAAGACGAGTACAAAGCACACGGTCATAGGCGCAGGGACTGCCGCCTCGCTGAAAATGCCCAGGGACACAGACGCGGATCTCATTGTCGATTCTTTCGGAAAGTTCTTCGGCAATCCGGTATACAATGGACGGGTGTTTGAAATCAGCTCGGGCCTTTTTAAATTCCTTTTTGGAAAGGGCAGCTTCTTCCTTGGAAATAGCCCCTTCCGCAACAGCCAGAATAGAAAAGTTCTTTCCGCTTTCGATCCGGCTGTTCAGGGTCTTGGCAATTTTATTGATATCGTAGGGAATTTCCGGCAGAAGAATGACGTCGGCGCCGCCGGCGATCCCTGCGGAAAGGGTTAGCCAACCCACCTTATGGCCCATGACTTCCACGATGAAGATGCGTCCGTGGGAAGTGGCTGTGGTGTGAATGCAGTCGATGACGTTGGTGGCAATTTCCACAGCGCTGTGGAAACCAAAGGTGATATCCGTGCCCCAGATATCATTGTCGATGGTCTTGGGAAGGTGGATCACATTCAGGCCTTCCTCACGGAGCAGATTGGCAGTTTTTTGGGTGCCGTTTCCGCCCAGGATCACCAGACAGTCCAGCTTCATTTTTTTATAATTTGCTTTCATGGACTTGACTTTGTCCACACTGTTTTCATCGATGACCCGCATGGTTTTAAAAGGCTGGCGGGAAGTGCCGAGAAGGGTTCCGCCCAAGGTGAGAATACCGGAAAAATCAGATTCCGACATCTTCTTGTATTCCCCGAAAATCAGGCCTTTATAGCCATCTTTGATACCATAGATTTCCACGTCTTTGCCAAATTCCTGATACAGGCCCTTGGCAACGCCCCGAATCGCCGCGTTCAGACCTTGGCAGTCTCCGCCGCTGGTGAGAATACCCACTCGTTTCACATTGTATCATCCTCTCTGAAAGAAATCCACCGGATCACCGGTTTTTGAAACTGCTTACAAAAAGTGATTTCACTATCATTGTAACAGAGTTTTCATGGGTGTCAAGCGTTTCCAGCTTCCTCAGCGGAGTGAATGGGAATGAGGGGACTGTCCTTTTCCACTTCCTGTTTGGCCTTCAACCGGTCTTGAGCCATGCGATAAAACGTGAGCTGGCTGTTGCAGGCAGTTTTTCCCCGGCGGTCAACGTGCTGGTAGCTGGTATCCGGCAGCATTGTCCGAGCGTTTGTGGTGTCGCTGAGGAGTATGTCCAGGATCCCAAAAGCTCGCTGTTTCAAATCTTCGTCCTCAATGGGGAAGACAAGTTCAATACGGCGATCCAGGTTCCGGGGCATCCAATCCGCGCTTCCCATATAAATTTTCGGATTGCCCCCGTTTTCAAATTTGAAAATCCGGCTGTGTTCCAGCAACTGGCCCACAATACTGATTACGGTAATATTTTCGCTGATCCCTTCCAAGCCCGGGATCAAACAGCAGATTCCGCGCACGATCAGTTTGACCGGTACCCCAGCCTGGGAAGCCTCGTACAGCAGGGAAATAATTTCCGGGTCCACCAGGGAATTGACTTTGGCGGTAATGCCGCTTGGCAGTCCTTTTTTCGCATTTTCCGTTTCGTTGCGGATCATGCGGCAGAAGAAGGAGCGCATGCCATGGGGCGCCACCACGAAATGACGGTACTCCGGGGGCCTGGAATAGCCGGTGATCACGTTAAACAGAGAAGAAGCATCCGCTCCATACTGGCTGTTGCAGGTAAACAAGCCAATATCCGTGTAGATCTTGGCGGTGGAATCGTTGTAGTTGCCGGTGCCAAGGTGCAGGTATCGGCGAATTCCCTCTTCTTCCTGCCGGACAACCAAAGCGATTTTACAGTGAGTCTTTAAGCCCTGCAAACCATAGATAACGTGGCAGCCGGCTTTTTCCAGTTTATTGGCCCAGTTGATGTTGTTTTCCTCGTCAAAACGGGCTTTCAATTCCACCAGCACAGTCACCTGTTTGCCGTTTTCAGCGGCCTTGATCAACGCTGCGATAATGGGGGAATTGCCGCTGACACGGTACAATGTTTGTTTGATTGCCAGTACACTTTCGTCTTCAGCAGCCTGTTCGATAAACCGTACCACCCAGTCAAAGCTCTCATAAGGATGGTGAACCATACGGTCCTTCTCACGAATCGCCTGGAAAATATCCGTATAGCCCCAAAAATCCGCAGGGGGATTTACCGGGCGGATGGGGGAGAAACAAAGGGATTCAAAACCGGAAAGACCGGCGAATTTGGAAAGGAAGGTCAAATCCAGAGGCCCGGGCAGCTCGTAGATTTCGTTTTTCTTGATATTGAGCATTTCAATCAGGAAGGCTTTGATATCCGGGCTGCATTTGCTGAGCAGTTCCAGCCGTACCGGACGGCCCCGCTTCCGCCGTTTGATGGACTTTTTCACTTCGCTCATAAAGTCCTCGGCTTCCTCGTCAATTTCCAAATCGGAATTCCGCGTCACCCGGAAGGGGCATGCCGCTACGATATCATGAAGCTCAAACAGTTCGTCAAGCTTATGGGTGATCACGTCCTCCAATAAGGTAAATTGCCGTCCTTCTTTTGCGGGCAGCTCTAAAAAGCGGGGGAGAATGGAAGGTACTTGCACAATGGCGAAGCATTTTTCTTCTTTGTGGTGCTGCTTGCTTTTTAAGCACACCGCAATATTCAAAGTCTTATTGGCAAGCAGAGGAAATGGCCGGCTGCCATCTACTGCCAGGGGAGTAAGTACCGGGAACAATACCCGCTGAAAATATTGGGAAAGATAGGCTTTCTGCTCCGAGGTCATATCATCTACGGAGAGAAACTGTATTCCCTGCTTTTCCAAGGCTGGGACAATGGACCGGTGAAAACAGGAATATTGCCGGTCCATAAAGCGATGGGTCTTTTCTTCCAAAAGAGGAAGCAGTTCTTGGGGAGTCAAATCAAAACTATTCCCTTTTTGCTTGTAGTTAGAGTTGACCTGGTCTTTGACACCGGCCACCCGAACCATAAAAAATTCGTCCAGATTGGAACCGGTGATTGCCAAAAAGCGCAGCCGTTCCATCAGGGGATTTTCTTTTTTCGTAGCCTCTTCCAAAACCCGGGCGTTAAAATCCATCCAGCTCAGTTCCCGGTTATAATAGGGCATCTTTTTGTCCACCATGACGCACACCTCATATCATATCGAATTTGATGGAGAGCTCAGGAGAGAGCCCAAACACTTCTTTGAAAAATTGCGCGGAATCTTGAAAAGCCCACCGTTCCAGCAGGGTGTTTTCCGCGGCTTTGGCCTTGAAGAGAACCTGGTCGTCCTCTAAATGGATTTTTAAATCCCGCAGCTTATGCCTGTGAGACTTATCCAAAGCATTGGCCAAACGGAAAATCGCCGACAGTTTGGAAATCACAATTCGTTCTTCTATGGGCAGCAAGGCAAAATCTGGGTTTTCCTCTGAAGTGAGGCTGCTGGAAATACTGCCTGCCACAAAGGCGGTTTCCATCACTTCTTTTTGACGGAGACCAAACAAGTCCATACCTTTAATCAAATCAAAGGTGCATTGGTTGTGCTGGCGCACGTTGACAAAACTGCCGCAACTGTGCAGAGTAGCGGCCAGTTCCAGAAGCAGCCGTTTAGAACTGTCCAACCCGTGTACTTTTTTCAGTTTATCGAAAATCTGGCAGGCAATTTGTCCGATGGAGCAAGAGTGCTCCAGGTTGCACCCAAAGCTTTTGGCGGTGGTTTCTGCACAGGCAAGAGCGCTTTCCCGCAAATAGGTGGCCAAACCAACTTCCGCTTTCGGAACCAGGGAATAGCGGAGTATGGCTTCCGAAATGTCTACCACAGGGGAAATCACCGTTTTGGTTTGGGGGCAAAACCGCAAAAGGCTGTTGTAAATGGATAGGGAAGTGTACAGTAAAGCCGCACGTTCTTCCGTGATTTCAAATCGGTTGGAAATGCTTTCCAACGTGGCGGAACGTATGGATTGATACAGAGACGAAAGTTTCTCCACATCGATTTCATAGGGGGTGCCTTTCGATTCGCAAAGCCGGGCGATCAATTCCAATTGGGAACCGGTAAGAATCAGATTGTTGACCTGGAAGTCCGAAATGGCCACCCGGTTGAAGATCGTGTCCAGGTATTCTTCCACAATATAATAGAAGTCATCGGCTGATTGGCGAAGCCGGTCCAACGCGTCGTGAAGTTTTAATGCGCCCATGGAAATGTTCTGGGAATACGTCACTTTTTGGCCGTCATAGATGGCGATACCAATACTGCCGGACCCCACATAAGCGATCATGGTGTTGCCTTTTTGCAGTTTGGCGTCACCCAGTCCTTCGATCACTTCCCGGTAAATATAGGATTTTTCCTGGCTGTCTTCCAGTACGGATACCTCTAAGCCATTGCGCACCTTCAGTTGATCCACTACCAGGGCGCGGTTTTTGGCTTCGCGGAGAGCGGTGCAGGAAATCACCTTGGGTTTTTCAATGTTGTAAGAACGCAGAGCAGCAGTAAATTTTGACAGTACGCTGGAAAGTTCCCGTAGGCTGTCAAAACTGATATCGCCGTTGGAAAAAACGTCATGTCCCAGGTTGACCGGGTATTCCAAACGGTCCAATGTAGCCACAGTTCCCTTGGTCCACTGGGAGACGCGCATCCGTACATTGTTGGAGCCGATCTCGATAACAGCAGCGGCGCGGGCAGCGCTTTTTTTATTCAAGGGGAATCCCTCCTGTTTCAGAGAAAGAGTTTGTTCTATTATACCAAAATTGAGCGATAGATTCAAAGGCCTTTTCCTGGATTTAACACAGTTTTGGAAAGATTTTACACAGGGTTCTTGGTCAATTTACTTCTTAACAGGGCATCTCTTTGGGCTCGGAAGCAGGGGAACAAAAAAACTTCAAAAAAATTTAATTTGCCTCTTGATTTTTAAAAAGTGTTGGGTTATAATAGACAAGCGCCACACGGAGAGGTATTCTAATGGTAAGGAGCCACATTGGAAATGTGGTGTGCCGCAAGGC
>DXXH01000095.1 GCA_019416395.1 Clostridiales bacterium | reverse complement strand
GGGGGTTGTGGTGTCTCTAGTGGACAAAGCGTGCTCCGTTTATGAATTTTTTAGCCGCCGGGCCCCTTACCGGAAATTGAGAGGCGAAATGGTAACTTACGAATCGGCGCTTTCCCACAGGATTAAGCCTGGCATGGGAATTTTGGTACCGAAAATCGCTGGAGAAAAGGCGGCAATGTAAAAAGGAATGTAAGGCTTCCCGATTTGGGAAGCTTTTTTCTTGCCAAGACATTGTTTTTTTGCTATACTATGATGTCACAAAAGCAAGTTTTGATTTTCTTTTTCGCGATCAGAAAGGACAAGCATATGGAAAAGGTGAAATCACTCTTTTTGAAATACAAGGAATTGATCCTATATGTATTTTTCGGTGGGTTGACCACCTTGGTAAATTGGGGTGGTTATTGGATCCTGGCGGATTTGTTCCATGTGCCGTATTTGTGGGCTACCGCAATCGCCCAGATCATTTCCATTTTGTTTGCCTACGTGACAAACCGTATCTGGGTGTTTGAAAGCAAAGCAAAAGGATTTTCCGCTGTTTTTTGGGAAATGGTCCGGTTTTTCGGCTGCCGGGGAGCTTCTTTTGTGCTGGATCTGGTTTGCATGCGGGTGGGCGTGGGCGTATTTCAGATCAACGATAAAGTGATGAAGTTGCTTTCCAATGTGATCGTGATCATTGTCAATTACGTGTTCAGCAAGGTTTTTGTGTTTCGTAAACCACAGCAAAAACAGAGTCATTGACGGAACTATAGGTTTGGAGTATAATACAAACAAATTATGTCAAACAGGGGGGAACGCCCATGGCGCGGAAGAATATGAACACCTCAGGAGAATTTGAAGATGTTTCCAGTTATTCCTCCTCCAAGGAATATAAAAAGAGAAAAAAGAATAAGCGGGGAAGAACGGTTCTGCGGGGAATCGCAGTTTTTTTCTGTCTCGTTTTTATCCTTTGTGGAAGTGGGTTGGTGTATGTCTCTACCGGATTACTTTCCGGCCTGACGACCACTTCTATTGCCAAGGACGACGATTCCCTGGGTATTGATACGCAAAACATCGTGATGGACGACAGCATTAAAAACATCGCACTGTTTGGCGTGGATTCCCGTAATGGGGAGTTCAAGGGGCTTTCTGATGTCATTATGGTCCTCACAGTGGATAATAAACACGGAAAAATCAAGATGACTTCTATTTTGCGGGATAGTGAGGTGTCCATCGAGGGCGAGGATTATTCTGATAATTACCTCAACTATGTGGGTAAGATTAACTCCGCGTATTCCCGTGGCGGTCCGGAGCTGGCGATTCGTACATTAAACCGGAATTTTGGTTTGAATATCCGGGATTATGTGACCATCAACTTTGCCAATATGGCTACCATAGTGGACGCTTTTGGCGGAGTGGATATTGAGTTGACCGCTGAGGAAGTAGGGGCTATTAACGATAATCTGTGGGCGCTCAGCCAGGAGGTGGAAAAGCAGAAAGAAGCCGATATGAGCAGCGGTACTTATGAAGACCAGGTGTATGCTGAGATTACCTCTGAGGATTATATTCCTACCATCAATGGGGATATCAACATCATGTATGGGGAATACGAAGGCGGTATGTACCATCTTAACGGCAACCAGGCGGTAGCGTACGGACGAATCCGTAAAATTGACAGCGACTACACCCGTGTGGAACGGCAGCAGACGGTGTTTTCCGCTTTGGTTGGCAAGCTGGAAGGCATGGGCTTGACGGACTATACCAATCTGATTCAGCAGCTGATGCCCTATTGCGAGACTTCTTTGGATTTGGGGGATATTTTGGGCATGACCCCCATTCTGTTCACGGATTTCACCATCAGCAAGATCAGCGTGCCCAACCCGGATTATGAAACGGATTTGTTTGATGGCTTAGACAGCAGCGGGGATTATCACATGATTTATGACCCCACTGGGGCGGCGGAACGCATCAGCAGCTTCATTTATGAAGAGAATTCGCCCTATTGGGATCAGTATGGAGATACTTCCAAAGAAGACAATGGATCTTCCAGCGCTTCATCTTCCAGTAGCTCTTCCTCGGAAGATTCTTCTGGGAATTGATGGCGTGTAACGTGGAGGAATGGAATGGGAAATCGAGATTATGAAGCCGGGCCTCGTCATTCTTCGGGAAACCGGTCAAGTTACAGCGGCAGTGGACGACGTTCCACGCCCAGCAGAAGTGCTTCTAGAAGCCGTTCCGGCAGTCATGGAACAGGGAGTGTAAGCCGTCCGCGGCGGGAGCCCTTACGGGACAATTATTACTATGAGGAACCGCCCCGTGGTTGGCATGAAGGGGATCAGTTTCAGGATATCTCCAGTTATTCCTCACCGAGAAGACGCCGGGAGGACCAGCGAACGATAGAAAATCAGCGTTCTGGTCGCAAGAATGGCCGGGGGACTAAGAAAAAAGGCAGCGTAGGGAAGAAGATCGCCGTCACATTTTTGGTGTTGCTGATTTTGATCGGCGGGGGATTTCTCTACGTGTTCGGGTATTTGCTCAATGGGTTGACCATGACGTCCATCACAAAAGATCCCGATGAGCTGGGGATTCAAGCTGGGGCGATGAGCGATTCCAAAATCACCAATATAGCGTTGTTTGGTTTGGACGCCCGGGAGAATGAAGACGTGGGCCGTTCAGATGCCTTGATGATTTTGACGGTGGATCAGCGGCATGGCAAATTAAAGATCACTTCCATTCTTCGAGATTCCGAGGTGATCATCGACGGTTATGGCAGTGATAAGATCACCCATGCATACGCCTACGGTGGCCCCGAGCTGGCGATTAAAACCCTGAATCAAAATTACAACCTGGATATTGAAGATTACGTTACCGTAAACTTTATCCAAATGGCGGAGATCGTGGACGCTTTTGGCGGGGTAGAGATCAACGTGACAGACGATGAAATGACGGAGATCAACAACAATCTGGCCATGCAGCAGGCGGAATCGGCAGACGCCAATATTTTGGATTCCGATTATCTCAGCCAGTCCGGGGATTTGCTTCTCAATGGCAATCAGGCGGTGGCCTATGCCCGGATCCGGCACCTGGACAGCGACGACGTGCGTGCTTCCCGTCAGCAGGAAGTGCTTATGGGCTTGGTGCAGCGGCTGAAATCTAAGAACATATTGGAATATCCCAACCTGATTCGGAAAGTGATGCCCATGTGTGAAACTTCTTTGGATTTTGGGGATATTATGGGTATGGCGCCTTTCATGCTGACCGATTTCCAGATGGAAACCATGTCCATTCCTGGGGAAGAGGAGCAGCCTTACGGCGACTACAATGATGCTGGAGCGTGGGTATACCGTTATGATATTGATGCGGCTTCCCAGCATATCAACCGGTTTATTTATGAGGAAGATTCTCCCTATTACACAGGGAGTTCGGCAGAATAGCAGAGAAAGGGTGGAGTACTGTGAGTGATCCTGTACTGGTCATCATGGCTGCCGGCATGGGCAGCCGCTATGGCGGCTTAAAGCAAATAGATCCTGTAGGGACGTGTGGGGAGAAGATCATTGATTATTCCCTGTTTGACGCCCGGCGGGCAGGTTTCAAAAAGGCTGTTTTCATCATTAAGGAGGAGCTTTTGCCCGATTTTCAAGAAGCGGTCTTTCAAAAGGCCTCTCAGTATATGGAGATCGAGTGGGTATTTCAGAAGCTTCAGGATGTGCCGGAAGGATTTGAGGTGCCTCAAGGCCGTGTGAAGCCCTGGGGGACAGGTCATGCTACCCTTACGGCGGCCCGGGTACTTGGGGACGCTCCTTACGCCGTGATTAACGCCGACGATTTTTATGGCCGGGAAGCGTTTGAGAAGATCTACCAGTTTTTGAAAAACGCCAAAGACGGTGAAAAGCTTGATTTTGCCATGGTAGGGTATTACCTGAAAAACACAGTTACCGAACACGGTTATGTATCCCGGGGTGTATGTCAAACAGAGAACGGGAAGCTTCAAAGCATTACCGAGCGCACCCACATTGAAAAGCGTGGAGACGGAATTGCGTTTACCGAGGACGATGGGAAATCCTGGACGTCACTTTCGCCGGAAGCAGTGGTTTCCATGAATTTGTGGGGATTTACACCCAGCTTCACCCAGGCTTTGGAAACGGATTTCCGCCGGTTTTTCCGGGAAGATGTGCCGAAGAATCCGGAGAAGGCTGAGTTTTTCCTGCCCTTTGTGGTAAACGACTTGCTGGCTCAGGAGATAGCCCAGGTGACCGTGCTTTCTTCCGGGGATAAGTGGTATGGGGTCACATATAAGGAAGACAAGGAAACCGTAGTGAACGCCATTCGATCCATGACAGAAAAAGGGGTGTATCCCGCTCCGCTCTGGAAATAAGAAGTTTTTGCAGGCCCGCCAGTGAGCGGGCCTGATTTCTGCCCATAAAAAAACTGGCCCTTTGACGGTTCCCGTAAAGAGAACGCCAAAGGGCGAGCAGCCGGAGCCCGATTGAACGTGGGTATGCCTCGAAACCCAGTGGGCTCCGGTCCTGATGGACAATATCCCTGTTCTCCCAGGCAGCAAACGCTTTCCTGGCCGCTTGTTCCTAGTATGGGCAACTTGGCGGAGTTTATGCACCAATACTTTGGAAATTTTTCAAAGTTTCCGGCTTGCAAAATTTCCTCGAATATGGTATGATAGCTAAAGGAATTTACGGTGCGGGCCTTTTGGGAAGATTCACCCTCAGGCTGGCAACGAAAGGCACACCACAGGTGTGGGATTTACCCCTTGTTTCGGGGATTTCGTGAACCACTTTAGGAGGAATCAGACAGAAATGAACGCTTTGGAAATTGTACTGGGCATCGTGCTGATGCTGTTCGCGATCGCCATCATTATTGTGATTTTGCTGCAGGAAGGCAGCCAGAAGAATTTGGGTGTGGTTACCGGTGGCGCCGACACCTTCCTGTCCAAGAACAAGGCCCGGTCTGTTGACGCTTTTCTCAGCCGCTGGACCAAAGTGATCGCTATCGGCTTTTTCGTCCTGGTCATTGTGACAAATATTCTCATGTATTTCGTGGTGAAATAACAGAGGAAAAGTCAGTCTTGCCTTTTAGGCGGGAGCATAACCGAATGTAACTCGAAACGCGCTCCGCGATTTTGCGGGGCGTTTTTTCTATGAAGACGGGAGGAACGGTATGATCCGCTTGGTGGAACGTGAAGAGGAAAAGCTACGCTTGCTTTCGCTTTGCGAAAAGACACCGTTTGGCTGCAAGATCGCTTCCATGGCCAATGTCTATGGGTTTGACAGGAGTTTTGCCTGTTTCTGGCTGGATACGGAAGAAGATGTGGTCTATTGCCTGGTCGATGGGGCCATGCTGCTTTCTGGTACAGTGATCCATGGAGAGGCAGCCCGTGAATTTCTTTGGGTGGCAGGCGCGCGTGAGGCTCTTTGCGCTGTGCGCAATGCGGAAGCTATGGCTTTGCCCCCCTTTGAAACTGGGGATGTGCTGAAACGGGTGTTAAAGCCTGGGGAACCCCCAAGTGAATCGCCCCCGCCGGTGAATATCCGGGAGATTTACGCCATGTTGGAAGAAAACGGTATGGTGGGAGAATTTGAGCCTTTTTACCTGGATTTATCCCACAAATTGCGGCATCAGGGAGCGCTTGCCCTTACAATCCCTGGTGACGATGGGATCAAGGGTTGCGGAGTTGTGTCTAGTGTCAGCCAGCGGGGAGCGATTTTATCGGCCTTAGCGGTCCGGCGAGAGTTTCGCCGGCAGGGGTTGGGTACGCAGCTGGTGCGGCGGATTGAGAGCTATTTCCCGGGAAAGACGCTGTATGTATTCCGGGAGCAGAATAAGAACAAGGAATTCTATAAAGGCTTGGGTTACACAAAAACAGATACCTGGGTTCATGTTAAGTTGTAAGGAGAGAAGAAATGAACGTATATCCCTATTTCAAAATCAATGAAAAATTGCTGGAAGCAGCGCAAAAGGCGGAAGCATTGGCGGAACCCCAGTTTCAGGAGATTGAGGAAGTGCAACGGTACAACCAGCAGAAGATGCTGGCGGCGTTCAATCAGGCTGGGGTCAGCGAAAGCCACTTTGTGGGAAGTACCGGGTATGGCTATGGAGATCGTGGCCGCGATGTGCTGGATCAAGTTTATGCGGCGGCTTTTGGCGCAGAAGACGCCTTGGTGCGGTACAATTTTGTCAGCGGAACCCACACTCTGACAGTAGCGCTGTTTGGAATGCTGCGGCCTGGGGATAAAATGCTCTGCGTAACCGGAACGCCTTATGATACCATTCAAGGCGTGATTGGCATGAATGGTAGGGAAGAGAAAGGCTGTTTGAAGGAGTTTGGCATTCAGTACGAACAGATTGAGCTGCGTCCTGACGGCACCCCTGATCTGGAAGCTATGGAACAACGGATCACACCGGAGTACCGGATGATTTATATCCAGCGTTCCCGGGGATACAGCTTGCGGCCTTCTCTTCGGGTGGAAGACATTGCCCCCATTGTGAAGATCGCCAAGCGGAAAGCACCCAAAGCGATTGTCATGGTGGACAACTGCTATGGAGAGTTTGTGGAGCGGGAAGAACCGCTGGCAGTAGGGGCGGATATTATCGCTGGTTCCCTGATTAAAAATCCTGGTGGCGGTATTGCACCTACAGGCGGATACATAGCGGGCCGTCACGACTTGGTAGAGCTTTGTTCATACCGTTTGACGACTCCCGGTACTGGCAGGGAGATTGGCTGTACCTTGGGCAATAATCGGGAGCTGTTCATGGGTGCTTTCCATGCGCCCCATGTGGCGGGCGAGGCTTTGAAAACAGCGGTTTTCGCTTCGGCGCTGTTCTCACAGCTGGGATTTGGAGTCACTCCTACACCGGAAGAAAAACGGGGGGATATTATCCAAGTGATGCTTTTGGAAAACCCAGAAAACCTGATTGCCTTTTGCCGGGGGGTACAAAAGGGGGCGCCAGTGGATTCTTTTGTGGTGCCGGAGCCCAGTGATATGCCTGGTTACGACAGTCAGGTGATTATGGCGGCGGGAGCGTTTACCCTAGGGTCTTCCATTGAGCTTTCCGCTGACGCTCCTTTGCGGGAGCCCTATGCAGCCTGGATGCAGGGAGGACTTAACTATCACAGCGGTCAGCTGGGCATGCTTTTAGCGGCTCAGGAGATGGTCAACGAAGGGTTGATCCAGCTTTAAAATATGGGGTATAAAAAGCCGCCGGGAGGAATTCCGGCGGCTTTTCGCGCTCAAAGATTCTTTTTTGGCAAGCTACACCCAGCACAGTGCGCACAATCTCCATGACAGGATTTTCGGTTTCTGATGGAACGTATGGCGAAAATCACAGCCACAAGAATGACAGCGCAAAGCAGAATCGTGATAAAAGGTCCCATAATTGTCTCCTTATACAAAGAGCAAGCCGATGTGATACACGATAAAGGTGATAACCCAAGCGACTACAATTTGGAACAGAGCAGTCAGTCCCATGCGGGCCCAGCTGCCGGTTTCCTTTTTGATGGTGGCCAAGGTAGCAGCACAGGGAACGTACAACAGGGAGAAGGTCATCAAGGCGTAAGCATTCAACGGCCCGAAACCAATGGCATTCAGGGAACCCA
The DNA here is from genome assembly GCA_019416395.1 of Clostridiales bacterium. Lineage (GTDB taxonomy): Bacteria > Bacillota > Clostridia > Oscillospirales > Acutalibacteraceae > Acutalibacter. The sequence goes on along the minus strand of DXXH01000095.1, from coordinate 1,581 downwards.
TCAAGGAAGCCATACCCTCGGGAGAAGTGATGCTGGTCACGCCAAACAGTACCGCACAGCTGGAGACCACCACTTCTTTGGCGGAGATTCCAGCAATCAAAGCGACCACGATTTGCCAGAAGCCCAAACCGATGGGCACAAAGAAGGGGACAATCAGCCGTCCGATCATGGAACCGAAGGTTTGGGACATATCCTGGGAGTAGCCGGTGGGGCCGAAATTCAGCAGCAGCCACATGATGATGGACGCCACAAAAATAGTTGTACCGGCCTTGGTCAGGTAATCCTTTACCTTTTCCCATACATAAATGGCGATCGTCCGGGCGCTGGGGGCTTTATACTCCGGCAGCTCGATCAGCAGAGAATTTTCCCGCTGCTTTCTCCTGTCGACTAAGTGCATGAGAAACGCACAGAAAATAGCCACCACAATGCCGAGCAGGTACATGGAATAGGCCACCAACAGAGAGTTGTTGGGGAAGAAGAGCTCGGAAAAAAGCACATAAATGGGAAGTCTGGCGCTGCAAGACATGAACGGGGTAATGAGCATGGTTTTATACCGGTCACGCTTGTTTTCTAGGGCACGGGAAGCCATAATGGCAGGAACCGTGCAGCCAAATCCCAGAATCATGGGAATGAAGGACCGGCCGGAAAGTCCCAGCCTGCCCATGATGCTATCCATCACATAGGCCACTCGAGACATGTAACCGCTGTCTTCCAAAAAGGCCAGTGCCAGGAACAAAATGAAAATGTTGGGCAGGAACAACAGGATACCGCCCACACCGGCGATAATGCCGTCAACAATCAGGGAAATAAGCATGGGGGCCACGTGCAGGGATTCCAATCCAAACAACACGCCGTTGGAAATAACGTCCAGACCGATCTGGAAATACCCCTTGAGCCAATCGCCCACGGTAAAAGTGAGGAAAAACACAAGAGCCATAATACACAGGAAGATGGGGAAGCCCAGTACCTGGTGGGTCAGAAGCTGGTCCGCTTTGTCGGTGACAGCCTCTTTCTTCGACTTGTTCACCAGCACCTCTTGAATGACCTCGTCAATGAAGTCGTATTTTTGGTTGATGATGTCCTTTTCATAGCTCCGGTCCAACACCTTGGGCAAATCCACCGGGTAGTCACGGGTGATTTCCGTGTCGTTTTCCAGCAGCTTGATGGCGTGCCACCGCAGATTTGTCAAATCCGGGTAACGGCGTTTCAGTTCGTCCATCAGCAGGTCGATTTTATCCTCAATCTCATCGCTGTAAACCATCACATATTCGTCATGGTGGTCGTGGCGGTGACGGGTTTGCTCGGTGTGATGGTGAATGGGCACTACGTCTTCGGCGTGGTCCTTGTGGTGGGCCGCAGCGTGCATCAATATATCCAGGCCGGTTTTCCGCCGGGCAGATACGGGAATCACCGGGATTCCCAACATTTCCGGCAACCGGTGAAGGTCGATTTCCATGCCACGCTTTTGGACGATGTCCATCATATTGAGGGCCAGGATTACCGGTTTGCCCAGCTCGATCAGCTGTAAAGTAAAATAAAGGTTTCGTTCCAAAGCGGAAGCGTCCGCCACATCAATAATCA
>DXXH01000094.1 GCA_019416395.1 Clostridiales bacterium | reverse complement strand
GAATTGCCTTTATGCCGGTTTCCATGATCACCGGCCATCTCTCCATCCTACTGTTCCAGAACGGCTGGATTGCCCCCTACCCCATCGGAATCTTTCACAGTTTCCTATTTTGGGTCGTGTTCTTGGTCCTTTCTGTTGGGAGCTATCTTTTTCTGAAAAAGATAGTTCATTGCACTGAGCAATAAACACGTTCTGCGACGTGAATGCTATCACCGTGGACGATTCCCCTGTTTCCGGCGTGTAACCTGGAAAACCAGGATCAGCTTCCCGCCCGGGAGCTGCCCTATAAGATGCCTGCAAAAAAATGAAGGCCTGTACATCAACCTGATCTCAATAGAATATGGAAAGGAGCAAGGAACATGCCATTTCATCTCATTCACGGTGACATCACCAAACTAGCTGTGGACGCCATCGTCAACGCAGCCAACAACAGCCTGCTGGGAGGCGGAGGCGTGGACGGGGCCATCCATCGGGCAGCCGGTCCGGAGCTTTTAGCCGAATGCCGCACTCTGGGTGGTTGTGAAACCGGCCAAGCCAAGCTCACTGGCGGTTATAACCTGCCTGCCAAGTACGTGATCCACACCGTGGGGCCCATTTGGCGGGGCGGCAATCATGGGGAGAAGGAATTGCTCACCGCCTGCTACCGAAACTCTCTGGAACTGGCTTTTGCCTATCACTGTAAGAGTGTGGCCTTTCCCTTGATCTCCTCCGGGGTCTACGGCTACCCCAAAGACCAGGCTCTAAAGGTGGCAGAGGACACCATTGAGAACTTTCTGCTAGACCACGATATGGAGGTCACCCTGGTGATCTTCGACCGGGCCTCCTAACCCGCCTGGAGCCTGCTAAAAAACAATCCCCCGATCCTGTGGCTGAAAAGTTGCTTCACAGAATCGGGGGATTTTCTTACCAGTCAGACCTTTCTCACCGGTTGGCGGATCACTGTTTTCAGCCGCTCTGGTTTGCATCGCCGCACGTCACTGAGGTAGATCTCGTGGTGGAAGCGGTTCTCCCCAAAGTCCAGCTCCAGGCCCTGGGCTTTGGCGTACTCCTCCATAGCGGCCACGGTGGCAGGCTCGTTGTCGTAGGGGCCGATGTGCATACACTGTACGCACAGCCCCTCCTCCCAAGTGAAAAACTCCACCGGGGAGAAGTCCTGTTTTTTCTTCTCTGTGGCCTCCCCAATGGCCCAGTCAAACACCTCTTTGGTGACAAACTCCGGCAGGCGGATCAGCGAGATCCACTGAAACGACTCTTTATGGGCATAGTCCACCCCATGGACTCCGTCCTGCCACCATAGGCCTTCCAAGGGCGGCACCACATAGTCAAAGTATCCCTCCAGCTGGTGCTTGCCCAGTTTGCTCATCTTGATGGTGAAGGCCACCGCGTACAGCATCCCCAGGGCCTGCTTATATGGGCCGGCCTCCTCATTGGGGTCGCCTTTTCCCCGTACCGCAAGGAAATTCATGGCGGGCACTGTGACGATCCCTGGTTTCTTGGGAGGCAGATAGAATTCCTTGTACTCCTTTTTGTAGTCAAACGCCATGGGGCGTCACCTCCTTTAGCTGTTCCAGTCGATGGTGTAGACCTTCCTCAAATTCCTGATCGGACAAAGCTGGATCCCGGGTATCTCGCCACAGCTGGCAAGGAGCCTCCCCGCAGAAGCCGCAGTGAGTCAGGCGCTTCCGGTTGACGGCGCAGGCGTAAATGGGACAGGCTTTCCCCTTTGGGGCGTGGAACACCTTGCCCCTACTCTCATTGCAGCCAGGGCAATCCTTTTGGTAAAAGTCACATTCCCCGCAGGCCTGTCCACAGACCGTCAGCCCCAGGGCCATCCGCTGGGCCTTTTTGCTTTGCCCACCCAGCACCAGGCCATAGGACTTGTCCAGCATCTCTCGCAGTAGGTCGTCTGGCACCGCACCGTCGGGCCGCACCGAGTTCCACCACTGCTTGTCCGAATAGTACCCGGGCAGGATGTCCTCATACTCTGCCCGGAGAAGCTCTCCCTCCATGGGATCCAGCTTCAAGTTGATGTAGTAAGGCTTGCCCTCCTTGTCCAGGCACACCGCCGCGAACATCTTCCCGCCGATGTGATACCGCACCCAGTTCCACACCGGCTGAAAGTCCTTGGTCACACCCCGTTTTTGCAGCAAGTATTCATCCAACCATTGGTAGCGCACAATCTCCCCCCTCTATTCATAGTGGCTCAGTGTCCGGCGCAGCGTATGAGCTAGACGTTCCCGCAGCTCTGCCGGTTCCAGCAGTTCCGCTCCATCCCCGAAGGTGAGCACCCAACTGAGCAAACCCTCCACATCCGGGAATCCCCATTGAAAGAGCAGCGTCCCCTCCGGCTCTACGGTGAAGCTTTCCGGGCCGTATTCCTCCACCAGCCGCCACTTCCATCGGGGTGAGAACCGCACCAAAGCCTGGTACACGGGCGGGAAGATCCGGGCATCGTCAAAGTCAGGCAAGGGCGCTTCCCGAGGAGCAAATTCCTCCCCCACGGAAAGCTCCGTCATGCGCACCAGCTTGAACAGGCGGAAGTTCTCCCGGCTCCGGCACCAGCCCCAGAGATACCAGGCTGACCAATGAAACACCAGATAATAGGGCTCCACCCTGCGCTGGCTCTCCCCGCCTGGAGCAAAGTAGGAAAAGTGCACCACACGGTGATCATCCATAGCTCCCCGGAGCGCCTCAATCTTGGGGGCAAGGGTATCCTTGTACCAGGAGGCCAGGTCGATGAGCACATGGGCATCCCTCAGTGCCAGGGTGTGAGATCCGGCGCTGAGCTTTTCCATCAGCTGGGCATAGCGGCGGGTGCCGCTGACGCTGTCCAAACTCCGCAGCCCCGCCAGGATGGCCTGCATCTCCGGGGCGGTGAGGACGGTCCGGTCCACCCGGTACCCTTCCATAATGGAGATGCCTCCCCTTGCGCCTTGGGTGGTGGTGAGGGGGATCCCCGCCTTGCTCAGAGACTCCAGGTCCCGCTGGATGGTCCGGCGGGACACCTCAAACCGCTCCGCCAGTTCCGGTGCGGTGACTTTCTCCCGTTGGAGCAGAAGGGATAAAATTCCGATGAGCCGATCCAGTTTCATAGGGCGCCTCCCTCCCGGTTTTTCTGTATGATACCACACCTGCGTTGGACAAGTCGCGCAGGCGGCTTTCCAGCCGCCGGACTAGCCGGGTACTTTCTCCTCGCCGCCCGTGTTCCTTGTTTTCTGGTGCCATTACTGGTGCCATTATACCATGGATAAGCGACAGCTGGGTGTCATGTTTCAACGGGAGTACAGAAAAAGATCTTCCCAAAGGATTCCTCTTCTTTCCACATTCCCCTGCTGACCGGTTGAAACGCCCAACACAAGGAAAGCAGTGAACCATCAAGCAAAATGGCAGCTTCTCAAAAAACATTTGACACAAGTACGAAATCGTACTATACTAGCAAGTACGATTTCGTACCTTCAGGAGGTATCCTATGCAGCACTCAATTTCTGACAAAATACATCGCATCAATTATTTAACTTCCGAACTGGAAGGGTTATATCACATTACGTCCGTGAAAATGAATATCTCCGACAGCGTTTCCCGTGTCCTGTACACCATTTACGATACGGGAGACAGCTGCCTGTTAAGCGACATTTATAAACAGTCCGGAGTCAGCAAGCAGACGGTTAATTCGGCCATCCGCAACTTGGAAAAACAGGGGATTCTCTATCTGGAACCCTACCAAGGCCGAGCCAAAAAGGTCTGCCTGACTGACGCGGGAAAAGACTATGTAAAGCAGACTGCCGCCCGCATCTACGAAGCGGAGACAAAGGCATTTTCCTCCTGGACCGAGGAGGAGATCAATACTCATATCCGCTTAATGGAGAAGTTTTTGGAATCCTTCCGCATGGAAGTGGAGACCTGGTAAAAAACGATTTGGAAACCTCTCGATTCTATAGATATACCACATCACGCCAGTGGACCTTTTGAAAAATACCCGCTGGCTCAGGAGGACTTATGCGCATTCAGTTATCCGACCACTTTTCTTATAGCCGGTTGATCCGTTTCACTCTGCCCTCTATTGCCATGATGATTTTCACCTCTATCTACGGGGTGGTGGACGGCTTTTTTGTGTCCAACTTTGCAGGCAAGACGCCCTTTGCCGCGGTAAATTTGATTATGCCTTTTCTGATGATTGTGGCAACGGTGGGTTTTATGTTTGGCACAGGCGGTACGGCCATTGTGGCCAAAACCTTCGGGGAGGGAAATAAAGAGCAAGCAAACAAGTACTTCTCCCTGTTTGTGTACGTGGCTTTCGCCTTGGGCGTTGTCCTGGCCATTGGGGGGATTCTCGGGATTCGCCCCATCGCCAGCCTGTTGGGCGCTCAGGGAGAGCTTTTGGACAACTGCGTTATTTACGCTCGGATTATCCTTGCCGCCTTGCCCTTTTATGTGCTGCAGCTGCTGTTTCAGAGCTTCTTTATCACAGCGGAAAAGCCGAAACTTGGATTGGCCGTCACAGTATCCTCCGGGGTCACCAATATGATCCTGGACGCAGTGCTGGTCATTCTGCTGCCCCAGGAATTCAAACTGGCCGGAGCGGCAATTGCCACAGCCATGAGTCAGGTGGTGGGCGGGGCGGTGCCCTTGGTTTGCTTCTCCCGGAAAAACTCCAGCATCCTGCGGCTGCGAAAGACAGAGTTTGACGGACGTGCCATCCGGAAAGCCTGCACCAACGGGTCATCGGAATTCATGAGCAACGTGTCCATGAGCCTGGTGGGGATGCTATACAACATACAGCTGTTAAAATTCGCCGGGGAAAACGGAGTGGCCGCCTATGGGGTTATGATGTACGTCAGCATGATCTTTTCCGGAGCGTTTATCGGGTATTCCATTGGAACTGCTCCCGTTACTGGCTACCATTTCGGAGCGGGCAATCACCCGGAACTGAAAAGTCTTTTGCGGAAAAGTCTCACCCTGATCGGTATCTTCGGAGTGGGTATGGTGATTGCGGCGGAGGTACTGGCGTTGCCGCTGGTACAGCTGTTTGTGGGATACGACGGCGAGCTGATGGCGTTGACCTTGTCCGGGTTCCGGATTTTCTCTCTGGCCTTTTTCTTTATGGGGTTTGCCATTTTCGGATCCGGCTTTTTCACCGCCCTCAACGATGGGCTGACTTCCGCGCTGATTTCCTTCTTGCGAACTCTGGTGTTTCAGATATCCGCCGTTTTAATCCTGCCCATCTTTTGGAAGATTACCGGTGTGTGGGTGTCCATTGTGGTTGCGGAGATGATGGCGGTTCTTTTGACAGCTGTATTCTTGGTGACTAAACAGAAGAAGTACCATTATTAACTTTGTTGGAGACCGTTGACGCCAAAAAGCGGAATAGCTTGCGCAAAACGGAAAAATCTCCTCTCTCATCTTTCACCAGCTCCTCGGAAAGGGTCCGAAAGCCACCATCGTTGTAGATCTCCACCCCCTGGGTGTCCACAGTTGGTTCTGTTTCGCTCAACTGGATCTGAAGGAGTACTGTTTGTACTTACGCCCATAGAGATAGGCAAGTAGATCCGTCAATTTGGTTTTGTGGGAATAGATCAGTCCTGGATGCGGCCTTTCATTGCCGTTGATTCCCGATCTTCAGATCCCTTTGTCAGACTCCTCTGGTCACCGAACTGCTACATATCCCGGTGCACCATCACGCTTCAACTTTTCCAAAATCACCTCATCTGCCGGGCAGAAGGGATACTGGCCAGTCTCCTCCACCGTAATCCACCGGAGATCGTTGTGCTCCAGCATTTGAGGGGTACCCTTTTGGATCGAGGCGTGAAACAAGGTCAGATGCACTGTCAGGTCCGGGTATTCGTGGGTCACCTCTAGGAACACCTCCCCCACTTTCACGGTTATGGCCAGTTCCTCACGGCATTCCCGGATAAGGGCCTGCTCCTTGGTTTCCCCAGGCTCCACCTTGCCGCCCACGAACTCCCAGAGAAGTCCCCGGGCCTTGTGCGCCGGACGCTGGCAAACCAGGAATTTGTTGCCCTTCCAAATAAGGGCAGCGACTACCTCAGTGATTCTGGACGTTTCTTTCTGCTCCATTCAATCACCCCACAAGAATATGTTAAAAACAATTAGATAAGCGAGTCCCCCCAAGGATGACCAACTGCAACCAGATTGGTTTTCAGACTTTTGAAAACAAGCTTCCCTTTTGATTCAATTTGTATTGGTATTCCCTTTCTTTGCCTTACCTGTAAAGGTTCTTACGGCTTATTGAGCGCTATACCTGGCTGTAATCCAGCAGCAGCATCTTGATCCAGTACAACGACAGCATGAGGAAGCAATTTCAGCACTGTAGCAGGGAGTTCTTCTGTGGGGGCTGTTTCATAAATCTTTTGAATAATTTCCTTTTTATGTATTCCACCAGCCTGCAAAATAACCAATCCGCTTTCATACATGTGGCGAATGCCAAGTGTGATTCCCCGAGTCAGCTTCATACTTTGTGAGAAGTATTTTTGTCCCACTTGCGCGGTGATGTTGTCCAGCTCCACAACTTTTGAGTAAGAGTTGAAGGTTCTGTTTGGCTCATTTAATCCCAAATGTCCGTTCATTCCAACGCCCAGCAACATACAATCAATACCCTTATGATCAAAAATGAATTGATCGACTCTTTTGCATTCTGTTTCCAAATTCCCGGCATGAACATTGAAAAAAACAATTTGATTCTCCCGAATCATCAAAGGATTGCAAAAATGCTTCCGCATAAAATTTTCACAATTTTCCGATTCGTCTTCTAAATCCAGCCATTCGTCCAACGCCACAAACCAAGCTTTGGAAAAATCCACCTGGCCGCGGTCCTGCATTTCCTGAAGCAGTTCATAGGTCCGGATAGCTGTATTCCCCGCCGCTAAGCTGAATAGCGCATCTGGCTTTTTTTGAACCACCTCTGCAATCAATTGAGCGCTTTTCCGGGACATCTCCTCAAAATCATTTTCTATATAGGTTGGCGGCGTCTTGACCGGAAGTTTCGCCCCCAGCTCCACCGCCCGCTTCTCCATACAATGGGCCATATCTCCCGTCGCTCTGTTTTTCTGGATACACGCTTCACAATTTCCATAAACAGGACAAATCACATACGGACAGTTACACGGCAATTTCATCTAACTACAACTCCTTATTGAGCAGCTCTATCTCAGAATCGGAAACTTTTCTGAAGCTGTTTCGATATTTTTATAAACTTTCTGGGACAGTGATCCGTTTATCTCTTCCAATGCCAGCAGAACGGCTCCCACAATGGGTTCATACCGGCAATTGATGATGTTGGCACGGGCAGCAAATTTGTGGATCGCCGCAGTTACCGCATCTTGTAAAACCGGGACTTTGCACTTGAAAATACTCCCCGATAAAACAACATCCAGATCTTCCTCAAGCAAGTCCAAGCGCTTCATTCCAGCAATTGCGTACTTGCTGATGTCACGCCCATACTCAAACAAAATTTGCAGGGCAACAGAATCGTTTTGCATGGCTGCTTGTTCCAGCAGCAACGGCAATTCCAACTTGTCCTGACTGCTGATAGCTCCCGTTACAACTTGATATAGCAATTGGTCTGTGTTGGAAACTTGGAACCGTGCAAGAAGCATATCTGTGAGCGCCGTAGGTTCCGCCAAACCCACTTCCGCATCCAGAACCGCCTGGATCGTCTTCTGACCCAAGGCTCCGCCACCCTGATGCTCCTCGGCAACGTAGTACCCAAATACAAATTCCTCAGCTTTGCTTTTCCGGACCGCGCAATTGAATCCTGTCCCTACGCATAACACACATCCCTTTTCGTTTTGTGTTCCGGCTTTTAACGCAATGATACTGTCGTTGACCGCATTGGTGTTCTCCACCCCAAAACGCTTCTTCAATTCCGCGGTCAGCAATTCTTTTTCATAGTCCCAGTCGATCCCAGTCAACCCGGCATAAATGGCAGCAACAGACTCTAGCCCTATCTGGCTTTGCTGTGTTGCCTGGCGAATTGCCAAATCAATTTGCGTCATCGCAGCATCCATGCCCTGCGTAGCATGGCATGCACCCTTACTTTGCCCCATGCCCAAAATGACGCCATTTTCATCTGCAATCATGGCATGGGTTTTTGTCCCGCCTTGGTCTAACCCCAGCACATACCGCAACCTGTTATCCCCCTCACTCTAAGTGAAACTGCGGAAGATATTCTTTATTTGCTTCCAACAATTCCGGGACCAATTTTTCTACCAGTTCATACTCGCGGACCAGCGGATGGGCCATAAGCGCCCATTTCATTTTGGTGATGCTGCCTTCCACTGCCGCCTCCACCGCCAACTGCTCGTAATTTTTCACAGCTGCAATCAGCCCCCAGCACATTTCCGGTACCTGGGCTACATGGAGCGGCTTCATTCCCCGTTTGTTGACAAGGCAGGGGATTTCCACCACCGCGCTGTCCGGCAAGAACCGAATAGCGCCTTGGTTGGGAACATTCACCACCATCTCCGTATCCACGTTGTTGTACACCGCGTTGACAAAATTCATTGCCACCTCGGAGTAACCGCCGCCACCCCGCTTTGCCAATGCTGCCGGTTTTTCACAATTGTTCTCATCGGCATAGGCGGCATACACTTCTTTTTCCAGTTCCTGAACAAATTCCCCTCGCGTCTGCTTTGCTTCCCGAAACTCCTGTACTTTTTCGCTGGTCTGATAGTAATACTGCAGATACGGACTCATTAAAATGCCAAACAGCTCATTGATCTCTGTCTTGACCGACCCATCTGCATTCGCCAGCTTTGTAAATTCTTCTTTTGTAATGGGCCGTCCGTCAATCGTAATATTGCTGATAAAATTCATGTGGTTTAGGCCCACATAGTCGTACTGTACCCGGTTATACGCAATTCCCATAGAAGATTTCGCCCACATTTTCGGGAAAATTCCGCCGGAACAAAAACCGGCAATATGGGCTTTGGTATTTCTGGTAACAGCTTCTGTGACCAAACCTGTGGGGTTTGTGTAATTGATGATCCAACCGTCCGGAGAGAGCTCTTCCATTTTCCGTGCTACATTCAGCATGACTGGAATCGTGCGAAAGGCTTTCATCATACCGCCGGCGCCTGTGGTTTCCTGACCAATAAGTCCATACTTCAGGGGAATTTTTTCATCTTTCACACGCTGTTTATTTCCGCCTACCCGAATCTGGGTGTCCACAAAATCCGCTCCATACAGCGCTTGATCCAAATCCGTCGTAGAGGAAATGGAGACGTCCAAACCAAGATGTTTTGCAAAGCGCTTACAAAACCCCGTCATAATCTCCAAGCGTTCTTCGTTGATGTCATAG
>DXXH01000093.1 GCA_019416395.1 Clostridiales bacterium | reverse complement strand
GCCTCTGGAGCGTCCGGCTTGAAATTTGGCTGGTGCTTCATGAAGCGCTCGAAGAGCTGATCTGTGGGTTTGGTAGTGAAGAGGGGCATGGGCTTTCTCCTTTCATCGGAAATAGAAAAAGGGCGACCTGATTTTTTTCAGATCGCCCTGGAAAAAATATTTTGTTGTGGGGAATAAAAAAACGGGAGCCGCGTTTTTCGCCGCTCCCGCTTCATTTGGTTAAAAATAAGAATGTTTATGTTTTTACGTCGGTTCGAATCCCGCCAGACGGGTGCGGTTTCATTCAAAAACGTCACGCCGTGACGGGCCTTTTTCGGCCCTGAAAACGCGAAAAAAGCCCGGAATTCCGGGCTTTTTTCGTACCTGCATCATTTTTGGCAAGTAAACCTGGCAGGGGCAGAAGGACTTGAACCCTCGGCACGCGGTTTTGGAGTGGATGTGGGAGAGCGTACCAGGGAGCGGGTGAGGACCGGTGTTGCCCGGTTCTCCCGAACAAGTCCCAAAAGAGTGGTGCTGGTTTGGTGCTGTGAAAAAATTTTCGTTCCAAAACAGACGAAAAGAGGCAGAAAATCATCCAACCTCGGCTCATTTTCGTTCTCGTAAATAGAAAATGAAATGATGTTCGCGCTGTGAGTTTGTTCAACGGGCAGGCTGTTTTTAACTGGGAGCCCCGGCAACAAAATTAGAAAAAACGACAAAGCCAAAAAGCGCCCTCGCGATATAAAGCCAGGGCAAAATGGCAAAACAGATTTTTACCATTTTTTTACCAAATAAAAACGAAAATACGCTAGAAACGCGGCGATGAGGTAGCATATAATCACCCTGTTAAGAATTTGATGAAGCAGGGTGCTTATGGAAATACGTTTACAAGAAATCACAAAGGCATTTGGGGAAAAGCGAGTGATTGCCCCCACTACGTTCACCATCCCCAGCGGGAAGTTCACCACCTTGCTGGGGCCGTCCGGCTGCGGGAAAACCACCCTGCTGCGGATGATCGCCGGGCTGGAGACCCCGGACACCGGGGAAATTTGGTTTGATGACCGTTGTGTGTTTTCCGCCGCAAACAGGGTAAACCTTCCCCCGGAAAAGCGGGGCTTAGGTTTTGTCTTTCAGGACTTCGCCCTGTGGCCCCACATGACTGTGTTTGAAAATGTGGCTTTTGGCCTGCGGGCGCAAAAGCGGGCGGAGCATTTAAAAGAGAACGTGATGGAAGCCTTGCGCCGGGTACACTTGGAGGACCTGGCCCAGCGGTATCCTCACCAGCTTTCCGGCGGGCAGCAGCAGCGGGTGGCTTTCGCCCGGGCCATTGTCATCAAACCCAGCTGCATCCTCTTTGACGAGCCATTGTCTGCCTTGGATGCCCTTCTCCGGGAGGAGATGCGCCACGAACTGAAAGATCTTGTCTCTGCCCTGGGCTTTACTTCGGTATTCGTCACCCATGACCAGACGGAGGCAATGAGCATGAGCGACAAAATTGCCGTGCTCCACAATGGGGTTGTAGAGCAATACGCCACCCCGGAAGAGATCTATCATCACCCGTCCACGGCTTTTGTAGCCCATTTTGTGGGAAAATCCAACTGGCTGGACGAAACCCATTTGTTCCGTCCAGAGACGGTAGCCACGTCCCAAGGCGGGGGCGGAAAAACATACTCCCTTCCGGTGGAGGGAGTGCAGTACCTGGGGGACACCTACGAGGTGCGACTCCGGTTCAAACCAGACGTAACCTGGACAGTCCACAGCGGCAGAAAAGCGGCTGTGGGGGATACGCTGTCCGTTACTATACAGCCTGACCAAATCATCACAGTGAATAAGGAGTGAAAGACGATGAAACAATCCATGGTAAAACGAGTGGGAAGCGCCCTATTGGCCCTGTGCCTGTGCGTCAGCTTGGCAGCCTGCGGCGGCAGCGGGACTTCTTCTGCCAGTTCTGAAAACTCTCAAAGCCAAAGCTCTTCCAGTGAAAGCCAGCCCTCCTCCAGTGAGAGCCAATCCTCTTCCGAGAGCAGCGATACCAGCGCTGAGGAAACCGGCACGGAGCTTTCGGGCAAAGTGACCGTGTATATGCCCAGCCCCGCCGGTCTGGCGGACAAGATCGCCGCGGCTTTCACGGAGAAGACCGGCGTGGAGGTGGAGCAGTTCCAGGGTACCACCGGCGAGATCCTGGCCCGGCTGGAAACTGAGGCTGCCAACCCGGTGGCGGACGTGGTCATCCTGGCCTCTTGGTCGGACGGCCTCTCCATGAAAGAGGACGGCCAGATCGTCAGCTATACCCCTGAGAACGCCGACAAGATTAACGAGGGATGGGTCGATGAGGACAGCATGCTGTTTGGTTACAGTGCCTCCGCCGTGGGCGTGATCTACAACACCACCGTTTATCCGGAGCTCTCCGCCGACTGGGCCGGCCTGGCCGACAGCCAGTACGCCGACGACATCGCCATCCCCGACCCGGAGAAGTCCGGCGCTTGCAAGGATTTCCTGGCGGGCCTGGTCACCGGCCTGGATGATGGGGAAGCCATTATGGAGTCCTGGGCCAACAACGGCCTGACCGTGCCCGGCGCCAACGCCGCCGCCCTGGAAGCCGTCACTACCGGGGAGAAGGGCATCCTCATCGCCGGTGTGGACTACAACGCCTATTCCTCCATCGCGGACGGCGAGCCCATCAACATTTACTACCCGGAGAGCGGCACGGTGGTGAACCCCCGGCCTGCCATGATTATGAAAACCGCTCCCAACATGGAGAACGCTGAGGCTTTCATTGACTTCCTGTTCAGCGACGAGGCCCAGCAGCTGGTGGCGGATGCCTATCTGCTTCCCGGCCGCAGCGATGTGGAGTGCTCCAACCGCACCAACCTGGATGAGATCCCCCAGATCGACACCAACTGGGACGAGATGATGCAGGTGGCGGACGACACCGCCGCCAAGCTCAACGAGCTTTGCCAATAAAATAGCGTCACACCGGAGGAAGTATGCGACAATCAATTACCCGAAAAAGCGGAGCTTTCGCGCTGCTGGCTATCCTGGCGTTTTTGATCGTCTGCCCCCTGGTTTCGGTATTTGCCAAGGCGGTCATCGTGGATGGCCGCCTTGACTTATATCGGGCCGGGCAGATTATCGCCGACCCGGAAAACCTGCAAACCATTTGGAACTCTCTCATCTTGGGCGTGTGCGTCACCCTTTGCTCCACGGTGATCGCCGCTCCCACCGCCTACTTGCTGGCCCGTACCCAGTTGGGCCGCCACAAGTGGCTGGACATCGTGTTTATGGTGCCCTTTATGACGCCTCCCTACATTGCCTCCATGGGATGGATCTTGTTCATGCAGAAGCGGGGCCTGTTCCAGCAGTTGTTTCCCTTCACCGGCTCCTTCTCCGAGGGCTTTTTCTCTTTTGGCGGCCTGGTGCTGGTGATGACCCTAAACGTCTTTCCTTTCATGATGACCATTTTGAAAAACGCCATCCTGAACATCCCCGCCAGCTTGGAGGAGAGCGGGGCCGTGTTCGGGGCGGGGTTCGGCGCCCGGCTGCGGAAGATCTTCGCCCCGCTGCTCACTGGAAATTACGCCATCGCCGCTCTGTTGGTGTTTGTCAAGACCCTTTCAGAGTACGGCACGCCCTACACTTTGGGCCGCCGCATCGGATTCTATGTGTTCACCACGGATATCCACCGCTATTCCACCACCGCCCCCATTGATTTCGGCAAATCCGCCAGCCTGTCCTCGGTGCTCATTGTGATTTGCATGGGGCTGTGGCTGCTGCAAAATTACATCACCAACCACAATACCTACCGGCTGGTCAGCGGCAAGGGGAGCCGCCATGCCAAAACCCGGTTGGGAAAGGGCGGCCTGGCGGGGGCCTGGGGCTGGGTGTGCCTGGTGATCCTCGTTTCCATTGGCATCCCCTACTTTTCCATCATCGCCAGTTCCCTGATTAAACTGCGGGGGTATGGGCTGGCCCCTGGCAATTTCACACTGGAGCACTACGGGGAGCTCTTCACCACAGACAAAAGCCTGCGGGCCATTGGGAACAGCCTGTTCCTGGCGGTGGCCTCCGCCTTGATCTGCTCTGTGCTGGGCACTTTGGTAGTGATGGCGGTCCGCAAAGCCAAGGGCCCTTTGAAAAAAGTGCTGGAGGGGGTCAGCCTTCTGCCGGAGATGCTGCCCGCCATTGTGCTGGTCATCGGCATTATGTTGTTCTGGAACGCCATTTACGATGTGCTGCCTCTGTACAACACCATGGGGATCATGGTGCTGGCCTATGTGGTGCTCTATGTGCCCTATACCGTCCAGTATGTCACCTCCGCCTTCAACCAAATTAACGATAGTTTGATTCAAGCGGGCCGCACCTTTGGGGGTACGCCCCTGTATGTGTTCCGCCGGGTCACCCTGCCTATGATTGGCCGGGGCATTCTGGGCGGCGCCATGATGATCTTCATTATTGCCTTCCGGGAGCTGGTCACCGCCAGCTTGATCGCCCCTCCCAACGTGCTGGTGGTTTCCACCTACATCAACCGGGAGTTTGAACAAGGCAGTGTATCCCTTGGCATGGCTATGGCGGTGTTGTGCGTGCTTATCACCACAGGGGCTCTGCTGCTGATGAACGGTTTTGCCGAGAGAAAGAAGGGTGCCAAGTGAAAGTCACATTTGCCGGCGGTGTAGGGGAGCACGGGCGCAACTGCTTCTTGGTGGAAGGGGAGTCGCTCTCCTTTTTGGTGGACTGCGGCGTCATGGTTGGAGCCGCCCAGCCTTACCCCCACCTTGCGCCGGAGCAGATCGTCCCCTTAGACTACATCTTTTTGACCCACTCCCACGCTGACCATACCGGGGCTTTGCCCTGGTTTGTTGGCCAGGGTTTCCACGGCGTTGTGGTTGCCTCTCAGAAAACGTTGAACCAGTTGGGAAAAACGGTGGCAGAGTATCAGCCCTTAGAGACTTTTCAACCTCCGGAAGGGCTTTTCTTGGAATGGGGCAGGGCGGGCCACTGTGCCGGAAGCGTGTGGTACGCCTTCCAGCTGGAGGGGATTCGACTGCTTTTCAGCGGCGATTACACGGAATCAAGCCTTGTCTATGGGGTAGATCCTATCCGGGGCAGGGTGGCGGATTTGGCTGTTCTGGACAGCGCCTATGGTGAAGAACCGCGCTCTCCCCGGCAAATGGGAAAGGACTTTTTGGATGCGGTGGAACCCTATGTGTCTCAGAAAAAGGCAGTGTTGTTCCCTGTTCCAAAGTATGGCAGGGGCCAGGAAATACTCCTCCTGTTACAGGCACGCTGGCCTCAAATACCCTTTTATGGGGACGGCCACTTTCAACGGCAGGCACAGTCTTTGTCCACGGATGAGGCCTGGACTCTGCCCCAGGCCCGGCAAGCCCTGGCCGCTGTCCAGGTGCGGCCTTTGGGGGATTACCCGCCAAAATCCGGCTTTTGCTTTGTCAGCGATCCCCAGCTGCGCCGGTGCGAACTGGCGGAAATGGGAGAACGATTCGCTCACAGCGGAGGTATCGTCCTCACAGGTTCCGTGGAGCAGGGATCTCCCGCTTGGAAGCTGATGGAAGAGGGAAAAGCCCAGTTTGCCCGGGTGCCTGTCCATTGCACAAACCGGCAGCGCCGTGAGCTGGAGGCCCAAAATATCTTTGCCCAGGTAGTGCCCTACCACACCGCGTCATGGATGCACCCCCAGGGCTGGATCGAGCTTCACGAAACACTATAAAATGTTGCGGGAAAGGCTGGGAGCGATCCCGGCCTTTTGCTTGCTCGAAATTGGGGGAGGGGTACCCTCAAAATTTGCGGGACTGTAAACAAAGAATAGGACTTCCCAAAAACGGTTTTGAGAAACACTTGCAAGAATATATCTGTGAACGAGCTGCAAAATTTGATTTCTCTATGGACATAGACTGGAACATAGGTGTAGAATTTTGAAAAATCACTTGGGAGGGTAACACCACGGAATTCGAAAACACTTACACCAATCGCAGCCCATTGGGCCGCTATTTTCTTCTTCCTAATGAGATCTTCACCTTGGGGCTTAGCCCCGGAGAGCTATCCCTATACGCCTACTTGATTTTCTGTGAGGACAGGAAAACTCACCAGTGCTGGCCCAGCATCGGACGCATAAGTCAGCACACCGGCATGAGCGCCAACACCATTTCAAAGTACATTTACCAGCTGGAGGAGAAACGGCTCATCGATGTGGAGCCCACCAAGGTGCGTACAAAGGAAGGAATGGTGCGGAATGGTACCCTACAGTTCACCATTCGTCCCATCCAGGAGGCGGTGAATTACAAGCTGGAGAAGGACCTATCAGCCCTGCCAAACCCTAAGCGCACCAGGAAAAGGAAATGAGTGCCAAACTCGCCCCTGTGCGGCCCTGTGTGCGATTTTGAGAGCCGGGTAGGGAAACGACACCACTGAAGCCCCGAACAGGCCCTGTTGGGCCAGTGTGGCCCCGTTGTGAACGAGCAGGGCAAACCCGACCAACCCAGGAAAGACGATACCCCGCCCCTCCCCCTTTAGGGGGAGGGGTAAGCTCGTTCTGGGGAGAAAAACAAACTTGGCCCTGTGCGGCGATTTTTGGCCGGTCAGGGGACGGGGTAGGGGAACGACACCAGGGAAGTTCCTCACACGCCCTGTTGGAGGCGTGTAAGGCCTCTGTGAAGGCTTGGCAGCAGCGGTAAAGAGCCACCGAAGGAAAGTTCTGAAAGGATGAAAAGCTGAAAAATAAAGTCCTAGTAATCAAAGAGCATCGTCACAAAAATGTAAGAATAAAAAGCTGGACATATAGGCAGTGGTAGCGGTAGTGTAAAAAGCAGAAAAAACCTGCCTTTAGGCAGGGCAAGCAGAGCGCTCGGCTGTCCGCCGAGCACAATTGGCGGGGCTAAGCCCCGAACCCCCTTTTTGAAATCCCCTTCTTTTCCTCTGCATTAAGGAGGGTACCCCACATCAAAAACTGCGCTGCTAAACAAAGAATAGACCCAAGAGGAAATTTCTGCCCCAGACAGGTGTAAATCCACCAAAAGGCGGGGAGATTTTTCTCCACCCAGTTCGAAAACTAGGGCTGGACATAGCCAAAGCCTCTAGAGTAGTGTTGGTAGTTGAAGAAAACATCCGAAAGGAGGAACCGCCAACTATGCCGCAAAAACGACTCACTACAAACGGCAACGTGTTCAGACGTACTGATGGCCGCTGGCAAAGCGTCATCTGGTACTTTGACGAGCAGGGAGTCAAACGCCGCAAAGTATTCTCCAGCAAAACCAAGACGGAAGCACAACAGAAAATTACAACCTACATTGCACAATTCAACGCAGAAGTGCGCAACTCGGACGAGTCACAGAAAACGCTCAAGGACAGCCTGACCCATTGGCTTCAGGTTTTCAAGTTCCCATCGGTGGAGCGCACCACATACGACCGGCTGGAATGTACAGCCCAACACCAAGTGTTCCCGCTGATTGGGGAGAAAATCGTGGGGGACATCACTGCTGCCGACCTGAAATCCGTGCTGAACCATTGGATGGAACAGGGTTTCGCCTACACCACGGTGAAGAAGGTACATATCCTGCTCAACGAGTATTTCCGCTACCTTACAGAAGAGAGTTTCATCCAGAAGAACCCCATGCAATCCGTGCCGATGATGAAGAAAGCTAATTTCCTTACCGCTCAGGACAAAGAATGTTTGCCAGAGCAAGAAGCTGTGACGGTGTTCAGCCCCACAGAGATTGCCAAATTCAAGCGGGAGGCGTTCGCCACATTCTCCAACGGCAAGCGCAAATACCAGCAGGCAGCGGCCTACATTCTCATGCTGAACACTGGCCTGCGGACGGGAGAATTGCTGGGCCTGCTCAATAACGATATCGACTTGGAGCGCCGGGTTTTGCATCTCGAAAGAGGTGTGAAAGAGGTCTGGCGCAGGGACGGCCTACAAGCTGAGCCAGGCCGGGATGTGAAAGTGGGCAAGCTGAAGTCCGCCACCAGTAAACGCTCAGTACCCTTGAACGACACCGCCATCGCCATGATACAGGACTTGCGGAAGGAAGCATACTTCGGAGAGGAAAGGCCCCTGGTGCCGGATGAACATGGCAATTACACTCGGCCTGTGAATTTCCGCAAGCGTTATTACAGGATACTTGCGGCAGCAGGGATAGAGAAGAAAGGGTTGCACTCTCTCAGACATACCTTTGCCTCCAGCCTGGTAAACGGCATTAAGCAGGAGAACGGCAGCATCAAATCCTTAACGCCAAGACAGGTAGCAGACCTGCTGGGCCATAGCACGAGCCAGATCACTGAGCTATACTACGTCAAGAAGGACACATCCCGGTTGAGAGGAATCACCAACGGCTTCAATTTGTGAATGACATAAAATCAATGTGTCCTGTCAAAGATCCAATCCAGCAGTTTGTACGAAAATTCTTGAGGATGATTCAGGCTGAAGTCCCCATGGTAATAGCCGGGTATCTCTTCCAGTACTGACTCCTGGATTGTCTCTCTCAGCAGCTTCGCGGATTTTTTCATAATTTCTCGTTCCCTTCCACCTACCAGGATAAGTGTCTTGGCGCAGCAATGGGAGAGGGAGTCTTTGACCGTATACGCAGCGTTGGCCTTCAAAAATGCAATCATGTCATCCTTTTTAATCTGGGAGCTGTCGCGAAAGTAATCTTCGAACAGGGAATCCCTTATGTGCAGCGCTTTGCATTGAAGCTTTGCGTACCAGCGCTTTTTCACAAGGGGATAGCATAGGGAAAAGACAGGCTTGACCAACATGGCCGTAGCATTTGTAGGCAATGCCAGTGTGCTTTCTATAATGGCAAATTCGCAGATGTTATTTCGTTGGGATAGCATTTCCACAAGCACTTGGCCGCCGAGAGAGAGGCCTGCAATTAAAAATACCTGCCCCTGGAATCTGGAGTCGATATAGCGGATAATCCTGGCGGCATTTTCCTCGATAGAAGTGAATTTTTGATCACTGCCATGGTGTCCGTCTAGGATTGGAATCAAAATATGGAAGCGGCCTTGCAATATCTCGGCTTCGTCCCTGAAATTCCAAGTAGAAAGTCCACCGCCGTGCAGGAAAATCACTGTTTTAGACCCTGGGTTTCCATATTGAACGAAACGCATAAACGGTATCCTCCTGGGGTTGTCGGGGATAAAAGTCAAAGAAATTATAGCACGTTTTTTGAAGCAAGGGAATGAACAGTAGAATGGAAAGCAAAGAGAACTATGTGAAAAAAGACACCT
This sequence comes from Clostridiales bacterium, assembly GCA_019416395.1. GTDB lineage: Bacteria > Bacillota > Clostridia > Oscillospirales > Acutalibacteraceae > Acutalibacter. The sequence goes on along the minus strand of DXXH01000093.1, from coordinate 168 downwards.
CTCGTCTACATGGCATCACGGACGGCTTTAACTTGTAACCACTATGCGGCAGGATGCACAAAAACCGGCATGAAAATTTTGCGGCCAGAAAGCAGCGAAAAAGAGAAAAACGCACCCGGAAAAGCCAGAAAAAGGCGAAACCGGGTGCGTTCCGGGTGCTGGAGAGGG
>DXXH01000092.1:5554-9653 GCA_019416395.1 Clostridiales bacterium | reverse complement strand
GATCGAAGTCTACGGCGAAGGAATCTTATTGGTGGGTGACAGCGGCGTTGGAAAAAGCGAAACCGCCATCGAGCTGATCAAACGCGGTCACCGGCTGATCGCCGATGACGCTGTGGAGATCCGGCGTGTGTCCAGCAAATCTTTGGTAGGGCAGGCTCCGGAAAATATCCGCCACTTTATCGAACTCCGAGGAATCGGCATTATCAATGCCCGGCGGATTTTTGGTATGGGCGCCATCAAACTGTCTGAAAAAATTGACATGTGCATCAATTTGGAAATCTGGGACGCCACGAAAACCTATGACCGTATGGGGATTGACAGCGAGTTTACGGAAATTTTGGGAATCCGGGTACCCGTACTTACAATCCCTGTGAAGCCTGGCCGGAATTTGGCGGTGATTATCGAGGTTGCTGCTATGAACAATCGTCAGAAAAAGATGGGATACAACGCCGCCCAGGAACTGCTGTCCGGCTTGGGTGTGGATATTTCTGAGCTGCGGGGCGAAGACATCAAAAAGGATCTGGATATCTAATGAAACGAGCATATACTATTATAGCGGATTTGCACACACATACCACTGCTTCTACCCATGCTTACAGCACGGTTACGGAAATGGTCAAGGCGGCGGGGGAGAAAGGGCTCTACGCTTTGGCCATTACAGACCATGGCAGGGAAATGCCCGGCGCGCCCAGAGACTGGTATTTTTCCAATCTGCACACCATTCCCTTGCGTTACCGGGGCGTGCTGACCTTAGTGGGTATGGAAACCAATGTGCTGGATTTTGAAGGCCATACCGATTTGGAAGAACGGGACGCCAAAAAACTGGACTGGATTGTGGCTTCTATCCATCATTTGGACTTGGAAGGCCTAAAAGATCCAGATGTGGATAAATGTACCCATCTTTGGCTGCAAGTGGCGAAGAATCCCCACGTCAATGTGATTGCTCACAGCGGAGATCCCCTGTATGCTTACGATTACGACAAGGTGATCCCGGCCTTTGGGGAGAACCATAAGCTGGTGGAGATCAACAACCACAGCTTTGAGGTGCGCAGGCAAAACGTGGAAAACTGCCGGAAGATCGCTTTGGCCTGTAAGAAGTACGGCGTACCTATTGTGGTCAATTCGGACGCCCATTTTGAGACACAGGTCGGGTACGTGGATTATGCTTTGGAAATGCTTTCGGAAGTGGATTTCCCAGAGGAATTGATTTTGAATGCCTCAGCGGATCGCCTAAACGATTACCTGTCCCGCTACACCACTGCCTTTACGAAGCAGCGGGGCTGAGAGGAGATATCATGGAGCTTTGTTACACCTGGTTTGATCAGGCAGTCCAGGCGCTGGGCTGTTCTTGTGTCCATGGGGAGCCTATGAGCCGCCACACCACTTTTCAAATCGGCGGGCCTGCGGACCGTTTTGTCACCGTGGAAACCGTGGCGCAGTTAAAGGGGCTTTTGAAAGTTTTGCGAGAAGGAGACCTGCCCTATCTGGTTTTGGGAAAAGGCTCCAACCTGCTGGTAAGCGATAAGGGAATCCGGGGAGTGGTATTGTTCCCCGCCGGGGAATTGAAGCGGATCGAGCTTCTTCCCGGGGGCTTGATTCGGGCAGGAGCTGCCGCTTCGTTGGCGTCGGTGTGCTCTTTTGCCCGGGAGCATAGCCTTTCCGGGCTGGAATTCGCCTGGGGAATTCCCGGTTCCGTAGGCGGTGCGGCGTATATGGATGCCGGCGCTTATGGCGGGGAAATGCGGGACGTGGTGGAACGGGTCTGCCATGTCACTCCGGAAGGAGAAGAGGGTGCCGCCACTGGGGAAGAGCTTCAGTTCGACTACCGGAAGAGCCGTTATACCGGCGGACGGGATGTGATCACCTATGTGGAGTACCGGCTTCACCAGGGAGACCCTTCCCAGATCGCCGCGCAAATGGAAGAACTGATGTCCCGGCGGAAATCAAAGCAGCCTTACGACATGCCCAGTGCGGGCAGCGTGTTCAAACGGCCCCAGGGCGGATATGCCGCTGCTCTGATTGAGGAGTGCGGGCTGAAAGGACGCCGCGTGGGTGGAGCCCAGGTCAGTGAGAAACATGCGGGATTCATCGTCAACACTGGGGGGGGCACCTGCCAAGACGTGCTTGCCCTGATTGGTGAGATCCAAAAAGAAGTGTACGAAAAAAAGGGCATTCGCCTGGAACCTGAGGTGCGAATGACCGGGGAAGAATAAAGGGGGAATACCTATGGAATTCGTGATTGTGACCGGGCTTTCCGGTGCTGGGAAAACGCGGGCCATGCACGCCATGGAAGACATTGGATTCTTTTGCGTGGACAATTTGCCGCCTGCGCTGATTCCTGTGTTTTACGACATGTGCATCAAATCGGAAGGGCCTACCAACCGGGCGGCAGTTGTGACGGATACACGGGGCGGGGAATTGTTTAAATCCTTTTTCACCGCTCTGGAATCTCTGAAACGTGACAAAAAGCCCTATAAGATCCTTTTCTTGGATTCTTCCGACAGTGTGTTGGTAAACCGGTTCCAGGAGACGCGGCGGAAGCACCCTTTGGCGGACGAAATGGGCGGGGCGCTGGAACAGGCCGTCAAGCTGGAACGGGAAATGCTCAAGCCGGTGAAGGAATGTTCCGATTATGTCATTGACACCTCGGGGGTATCTCCCGCTCAGCTGAAGGCCAGAATTTCCGAGCTGTTTCTCAGCAGGGCGCAAGATTCCCTTTCGGTGCACTGCATCAGCTTTGGGTTTAAGTTTGGGATTCCTATGGAAGCGGATCTGGTATTCGATGTGCGGTGTTTGCCCAATCCCTTTTATGACGAGGCGCTCCGTCCCCTGACGGGATTAGACGCTCCGGTGCGGGATTATGTGATGGAAAAAGAGGAAACCAAAGGATTTGTGTCCCGTTTTACGGACTTGATCGATTACTTACTGCCTCTCTACAGCAAAGAGGGGAAGAGCCAGCTGGTGATCGCCGTAGGGTGTACTGGTGGACATCACCGTTCCGTAGCGCTGGCCCAGTACATGTGCGACCACTTGAATGATGCCGGGGTAAAGGCTAGCGTCACCCACCGGGATATGAAGAAGTTTTAACACGGCCAAGTGGAAAGGAGAGGAAACCATGTCTTTTTCCTCGGACATCAAAGGGGAGTTTTGCAAGGTGGAGTTCAAACGGGAATGCTGCCTGCGAGCGGAATGCTATGGGGCGTGGCTTTTCTCCAAATGCTTTACCCTGCGGGAAACGGCCTTTGTCACGGAAAACGGCGGGGTTGCCCGGCGCATGTTGGAATTGGCCGCGGCGGGAGCGGGAGTTTCCGGCGAGTTGACCTTCGGTGTGAGCCGGCGGCAGAAACCCGCCTATCGTGTAAGCCTGCCCGAGGAAGCTTCCCGGCAGGCGATGCTGGAAGAGTTCGGCCATACCGGGCGGGAAACCAACCTTCGCCTAAACCGGGCGAATTTAGAAAATGAGTGCTGTGTAGCTGCTTTTCTGCGGGGAGCTTTCCTGACTTGCGGAACCGCTACCGATCCTCATAAGGAGTATCACCTGGAATTTACCGTGCCCTACAAGAATCTGGCCAACGATTTATATACTCTGCTCTGTGAGGTGGAAGCGTTTCCGCTATCCCCCGCCATGGCGGGGAGAAAAGCGGGATATGTGGTCTATTTAAAGGAAAGCGGCCAAATCGAAGATCTGCTCACCTATTTGGGGGCGCCCGGCGCGGCTATGGAATTGATGCAGGTGAAGATGTACAAAGAGGTCAAGAACAACATCAACCGCAAGACCAATTTTGAGACCGCCAACATGGACAAGACCTACTCTGCATCTGCCCGGCAGACGGCGGCCATTGCGGCTATCAGCGATACCATGGGGCTGGAGAGCCTGCCGGAAGAGTTGCAGGAGCTGGCCCGGCTCCGACTGGAGCACCCGGACATGACCCTGCGGGAATTGGGAGCCAATCTGGGTATTACCCGCAGCGGCGTCAATCACCGGCTACAGCGGTTACTGCGGCTGGGAGAGGAAATCTTGGAGAAACGGGGCATTTCCAATTTGCTGTGATCGTGGAAAGGGGAAAACGTTTTGGCGCTGAAAGATAAGGTTCAAAAA
>DXXH01000092.1:0-5544 GCA_019416395.1 Clostridiales bacterium | reverse complement strand
GTCCTGATGGTGGGAGTGATCCTGCTGGTGATGTACCTGCTGGTGGGACGTATTGGAAGCGGGCCACCAGAAGTGGGGACGGTCACGTTGAAAAGCGATGGCCAGGAATTTACCCCGCTGCAAAACCAAATCTATGTCACGGAGAAGGGAAAACGGGAAGAGATGCGGCGCCTGGTTCCCAGTGAGGTTGGCGATTCCGCGCCCCGAGTGGTGTTCGACAGTTCCACATCGATTTTGTTTGAAGGAAAGTCCGATAATGGGGACTTTGCCTTTACCATTTACGATGAGGACGGCAGGTTGTACGCGGAAAAAGCCGACAGTTTCCAGTGCCCTCAGGAACCGGGAGATTATCTTGTGTGTGAGGAAGCCTATTGGGGTACTGCGAAAGAGAATATAGGCATGGAGTATTATTTCTGGGTTGAGGTGACGGAAGAGTACCTGGAAGCTTCAAAAGCTCAGGGCGAATAAGGGGAAAGGAGGGGCCATATGGCCTTTGCTCATTTGCACGTACACACGGAATATAGTCTTTTGGACGGCGCATGCCGCATTGAAAGACTGCTGGACACCGCCAAGGAAATGGGACAGGAAGCGGTGGCCATTACCGACCACGGCTGCATGTATGGCGTGGTCGATTTTTATAAAGCGGCGAAAAAACGGGGAATCAAACCCATTATCGGCTGCGAGGTCTATGTGGCCCGGCGTACCCGGTTTGACAAAGTCCACGAACTGGACGGGGAAAGCCGCCATCTGGTGCTACTTTGCGAAAACGAGACAGGATATCACAATCTGATCGCGCTGGTGTCCAAGGCTTGGGTGGAAGGCTTTTATAATAAGCCCCGGGTAGACCTGGATCTGCTCCAGGAATACCACCAGGGCTTGATCGCGTTGTCCGCCTGTCTGGCGGGGGAAATCCCCCGGGCTCTCTCGCGGAACGATTATGAGGGCGCTAAAGAAGCGGCTTTGCGGTATGAGGAAATTTTCGGAAAAGGGAACTTTTTTCTGGAACTGCAAGACCATGGCCTGGCAGAGCAAAAAAGGATCAACCCCCAGATCATCCGGCTTTCCAGAGAAACAGGAATTCCTTTGGTGGCGACCAACGACTGCCATTATATCACCCAGGCAGACAGTAAGATGCACCATGTGCTCATCTGTATTCAGACAGGCCGTACGGTGGAAGACGAAAACACGCTGGAATTCGGCTCAGAGGAATTTTATTTCAAAAGCGAAGAGGAAATGCGCTCCTTGTTCCCTGACGTGCCGGAAGCCATTACCAATACCTGGGAGATTGCCCAGCGGTGCAATGTGGAGCTGGAATTTGGCAAGACAAAGCTGCCGGCGTTCTTTACACCCGACGGCAGCGATAACCAGGACTTTTTCCGCAGGCTGTGTGAGGAAGGTTTGAAACGGAGATATGGGGAAGCGCCTTCCCAAGAGCTCAAAGACCGGTTGGAATATGAAATAAGCGTGATCACCAAGATGGGGTACGTGAATTATTACCTTATCGTGTGGGATTTTATCCGGTACGCCAAAAGCAAAGGGATCCCCGTGGGGCCTGGCCGAGGCTCCGGCGTAGGGAGCCTGGCCGCTTATTGCGTGGGCATCACCAATGTGGACCCCATGCGGTACAATCTACTGTTTGAGCGGTTTTTGAATCCCGAGCGGGTGAGTATGCCCGACTTTGACGTGGATTTCAGCGACGAACGCCGGGACGAGATCATCGACTATGTGGTGGATAAATATGGGGACGACCATGTGGCCCAGATTGTCACCTTTGGTACTATGGCGGCCCGGGGCGCTCTCCGGGACGTGGGTAGGGCGATGGCCATTCCCTACAACAAAGTGGACCAGGTGGCCAAATTGGTGCCCATGTCCTTGGGCATGACTTTGGACACCGCCATGAAGCAGTCAAAAGACCTGCGGGAGCGGTATGATTCCGATGATCAAGTGCGTGAACTGCTGGATATGGCTCGAAAAGTGGAAGGCATGCCCCGGCACGCGTCCACCCATGCGGCAGGCGTGGTCATTACGGATAAACGGGTGATGGATTACGTCCCCCTGTCCAAAAACGACGACGCTGTGGTGACCCAGTACACCATGACCGCCATCGAGGAGCTGGGCCTTCTGAAAATGGACTTTCTGGGGCTGCGCAACCTTTCTGTGATCGATAACGCGGCGAAAATGATCCAGCGCCGGGAACCGGATTTCTCCATGGAGAAGATTTCCCAAGACGATTCCCAGGTGTTCCAAATGCTCCGGGAAGGGCATTCCGAAGGTGTATTCCAATTTGAATCTCCTGGAATGAAGCGGCTGCTGGTTCAGGCCCAGCCGGAAAGCGTGGAGGACCTGATCGCAATAATCTCTTTGTACCGGCCAGGCCCCATGCAATTTATTCCCCTTTACCTGGAAAACAGGAAAGATCCTTCCAAAATCCAGTACCGGCATCCGTTGTTGCAGCCAATCTTAGAGCCTACGGCAGGGTGCATCATCTATCAGGAGCAGGTGATGCAGATTTTCCGGGATTTGGCAGGCTATTCCCTGGGAAGAGCCGACATCGTCCGCCGGGCCATGTCCAAAAAGAAGCACGATGTGCTGGAACGGGAGCGGGAAGTCTTCCTGCATGGCCAACAGCGGGAAGATGGTACCTGGGAAGTGGAAGGCTGTTTGCGCAGGGGCGTGGACGAGCAGACCGCCCAGACCCTGTTTCAGGAAATCGAAAGCTTTGCCTCTTACGCCTTTAATAAGTCCCATGCGGCTGCATACGCGGTGGTGGCCTACGAGACGGCCTATCTGAAATGCCATTACCCCTGTGAATATATGGCGGCGTTGCTGTCCAGCGTGCTGGGACAGACCGGGAAAGTGGCGGAATATATTGACGAGTGTGGCCGGTTGGGGATTTCCGTGCTGCCGCCTCACGTGAATTACAGCGAAAGTGGTTTCACAGTGGTAGGGAAGAGCATTCGCTTTGGACTGCTGGCGGTGAAGAACCTGGGCCGGGGAGTGATTGCCCGCATGGTGGAAGAACGCCGGGGCGGCGGGGAATTCACCTCATTCTACAACTTTTGCAAACGTGTTTCCGGCCGGGATATGAACCGCAGGGCGGTTGAAAGCCTGATAAAATGCGGCGCGTTAGACGACCTGGGAAACAACCGCCGGGAAATGCTTTTGTCCGTGGAGCGGGTGATGGACTCTTTGGAAGCCGACAAGCGCCGGAATGTGGAAGGCCAGCTTGGTTTCTTCGATTCCCCCAACGTTGCCCAAAGCGGTGAACCCACCATGGAGCGGGCGGAAGATTTTTCCCAAGGGGATAAACTGGCCATGGAAAAGGAGGTGACCGGCATGTACCTTTCCGGTCACCCTATGTCTGCCTACGCCGGGCTATACCAAGAGCGGGGATACGCCCGTATGGACGAGATCCTGCAAAGCGCTGGGGAAGAGGAACCCGGCCGGTATCAGGACGGTCAATGGGTGACGGTTCTGGGCATGGTGACAGACATACGGAAAAAGATCACCAAGGGAAATTCCCAAATGGCCTTTGTCACCCTGGAAGATATGTACGGCTCCATGACCGTTTTGGTGTTTCCAAAGCCCTTGGAACAGTATGGAACCCTTTTGTCCGACGGGTCGGTGGTGGAAGTCCAGGGAAAGCTGAATTTTACCGAAAACAAAGAGCCGGAGCTGGTGTGCAGCTCTGTGGCAAAGCCAGCGGATTCGCTAACGGATGGGGCGCCGTTGCATAAGCAGGTGCGGCCTGGTCTGTATCTGAGGCTGGATTCCAAGGAAGATCCCCGGTACAAAAAGGCCATGCAGTATATCGCCATCTTCGATGAGGGCATGACAGATCTGTATCTCACCTTCCGGGATTCGGGAAAACTTTTGCGGGCGCCGTCCAAATACCGGTTGTATATGAACCAGCCTTTGCTCAAAGCACTTCGGGAACTGCTGGGGGAAGACAACGTGGCGTATTATGGCCCAATGGGGTGAAAAAAGAAAGGATACCGCGTAAAATGTTGGCGGAAACACTTGATAAATCCGGGGCATTTGATATAATGTTACTGATACAGTTACCAGCCGGGTAGAGTATACCCGATTTCAAATAGTTGGAGGAATCTACAATGGGTGCGAAAAGTATTGCAGTTTTAACAAGTGGTGGCGATGCTCCTGGCATGAACGCCGCCGTGCGGGCAGTTGTCCGTTCCGGGTTAAATTTTGGCATGAAGGTTTACGGCGTGATGCGTGGCTATAACGGCCTGCTTCACGGCGATTTGCAGGAAATGAGTATGCGTAGCGTGTCCGACATCATGCAGCATGGCGGCACTGCTCTGTTTACCGCCCGCAGCCCCGAATTCAACACCCCCGAAGGTGTGCAGAAGGCAGCGGATATGTGCCGGGCCAAGGGCATTGACGGCGTGGTGGTTATCGGCGGTGACGGCTCTTTCCGGGGCGCACGTGACCTGACCAATGCCGGTGTGTTGTGCATCGGTGTGCCTGGTACCATCGATAATGATATTGCCTGCACGGATTATACTGTCGGTTACGACACTGCTTTGAATACTGCTATGGAAATGATCGACCGTATCCGTGATACTACCGAGTCTCATGACCGTTGCAGCGTTGTGGAAGTGATGGGCCGCCGCTGTGGTGACATTGCTCTGAATACAGGTGTAGCTGTGGGCGCCATTGCCACTTTGGTACCCGAAATCCCCTATGATTTTGAAAAGGATGTTATCGACCGTATCCGTCTGGCCCAGTCTACCGGCAAGAAACACTTTATTGTGGTGGTAGCTGAGGGCGTTGGTCATACCCAGGAGATTACGGACCGGATTCAGAAGGAAACCGGTATTGAAAGCCGGGCCACTATTCTGGGCCATGTGCAGCGTGGCGGTTCCCCCACTTTGCGGGACCGTGTGGTTGCCAGCCGTATGGGATATCACGCTGTTGAGCTTCTGCAGAAGGGTATTGGCAATCGCGTAGTTGCCATGAAGGGCGAAGACATTGTGGATTTCGACATCACCGAAGCGCTGGATATGCCCCGCGTGTTTGATGAGAATCTGTACCGCATTTCCTCTGTCCTGTCCATCTAAAAAATATGTGAAACAAAAAGCCCCCCCGGAAGGAAAAAACCTTTCGGGGGTTTGCATTTGGGAGAGACGTTAGCCCAACTGCTGCTTTCGGTCGTCCAGGATTGCGCTCAGTTGGTTCAACGTATCCTGGTTTCGAATGTCCTCCACCAGGGCAGAAACCAGGTGAATGACAGACTGCTCGTTGAACGCGGAACTGTGTTTAAATTGTAAAACCGCATATTCGTCAGCAGTCAAGGTTGGTTTAAAGGTACGTGCGTAGTTTTTCGTGCTTTGGACAAAGCCCGCGACTTCAATGGCGCCTTTGTCTAACATAGAATTGAGCAGGATATGAATCGATGCCGGTTTCCAAGTGCGATCCGGCGTGAGATCGATAATTTCCGAGCGGGAGAGTGGGCGTTCCTCACTCCATAAAAGCTCCATGATCTCGTTTTCACTTTTTGTGAGCCTAAAATAGCTGTTAATC
>DXXH01000091.1:2064-9736 GCA_019416395.1 Clostridiales bacterium | reverse complement strand
ATTCCTGACCGGCAGTAAAGTCTGCGAACGGAGAGGCTTCCCTCTCCGCCGAACCGGTGTGATTCCGGTACCGACGGTGAACCGCATTTCGCGGGAAAGTCCGGATGAAAGAAGATTGGAAACGGCTGTTTTTACCCATTCCAGTTTCATCGCGAAAGCCCCGGGCTGTCTTTTTTGACGGTTCCGGGATTTTTTTCGTCTTTTTCCACCCCTTCGGTCTTTTGCGAACCTAATTTTTCCGAAAGGACTGGTTCGATGCAAAAGAAAGTCAACGTAAGAACTCTGACCATGACCGCCATTCTGGGCGCTGTGGCAACTGTGCTGATGTTTTTCAGCTTCAGCATTCCCGTGATTCTTCCCAGCTTCCTGGCTATGGATTTTTCAGAGCTGCCTGCCTTGATCGCCGCCTTTACCATGGGCCCCACCAGCGGGGCGGTGGTGTGCCTGATCAAGAATGTGGTGAACCTGCCTGCTTCCGGCACAGGCGGCGCCGGGGAGCTGTGCAACTTCCTCATGGGCGTTACCTTTGTGGTGCCGGCCGGACTGATTTACAAGTACCGGAAAGACCGGGTGGGCGCTGTAGTGGGGTCCTTTGTGGGAGCGCTGGTGATGGCAATCCTCAGTTTCCCCATCAACCTCTTCATCAGCTATCCGGCCTATGCCGTATTCTACAACATGACCACTGACAAGGTCATGGCCTTGTACCAGGCCATTCTCCCCTGGGTGAAAACATTGCCCCAGGCCCTGGTGGTATTCAACATGCCTTTCACCTTCTGCAAAGCCATGTGCAGCGTGGTCATCACCTTCCTGATCTATAAACGGATTTCCCCGCTGATCAAGGGAAAAATCTAAAACAACCCAAACATACTTCCCCATAAAAAACCGGCCAAGCCACACAAAAGGCTTGACCGGTTTTCTTCGTCAATTTCTGCCAAACTTCTCGAACTTCAAGGGACGGGGGATAAACTTCTTAATGGCTTCCAGCAGTTCTTCGTCCGGGTTGAAAACCACCAGGGTCTTGCCGGTTTTCTTGCTGCGCACGATCATATACCAAGCGTCCCGGTGATCGCTGTACTCTGTGGCGAAAATCCGGGCGTCAAAGCTTTGATTCTTCAGCCGGGCTTCATTCTGGGTGTATTGGCCAATATCTTCCGCCGTATTGCACTCAAAAGCAGTCATGCGCTTCCGGGTGGCCCGGTTCATGATCTTATCCACCGCCACATACCCGTTGGTCAAGCTGTATTCATACTCCAAAAGCCGCATGGTCATCAGCTTATAACCGCCAAAACCAGCGCCCAGTGCGATGAGCAGTGTGAGCATGGGGAACGGCATGAGCACAAAACCGATCACAAACCCTATAAACACCACCACGATCATGCCGACGATCAGTCCAACCAGTATCAGCAAGTCCGTGGATTCAAATTTCTTTTTCACCATGCGTTCAATAAATACGTCACCCATTGTTTTGATTCCATCCTTTCATCATTGCGCCGCCCGGAACACATGGGATAGGGCGATCCATGGAATGTATCATACCACAAATTTTCACCGGATTCAATAAAACTTTTGTGAACGAAGAGAAAACACGCCGCTGTCTTTTCAAAATTTTCCCTTGCTCCGCCTTCCCCCATAAAATGCGGGTTTCCACTTGAATCCTGCCGACTTTTGTGGTATGATAAGAAAAACGCGTGGAAGAAAGAAAGTACCCTTGTCCGTCCGGCCAGAGAGACTGCGTCACCGGCTGCGAGCGCGGTTCCGTCACAGGCGGGGGGAAGTTCCTTTCGGAGCGGCGGCGCTGAACCTTTCCAGTAGGCGCCGACGGGTCACGGTTCCGTTACAGGCCGGAAAAGGGCAGGATTTTCCCATGGGAAAGCGCCTGCTGAATTTGGGTGGTACCGCGAAGAAGTCACTTCGCCCCTTAGTCTGGGGGCGGAGTTTTTTTGTCCCCAAAATCTCCCACAACCAGGAAGGAAGGTCAGCACATGAAAGAAACAATCGAGGCCCTGCGGCAACGCTTTGAAGCGGATCTGCGGGCTGCTCAAGACAGCGACGCCGTGGAAAAGCTGCGGGTCGCCTATCTGGGCAAAAAGGGCTCCGTCACCGAGCTGCTGAAAAATTTGAAAACCGTGGCCGGCGACCAGAAAAAGGAAATGGGCCAGCTCATCAACCAGCTGAAACGCCAGGTGGAAGAGGGCGTCGCCCAGCAGGTGGAAGCCATTCGCGCTGCGGAAGAGGAACGCCAAATCGCTTCGGCGGAACAATACGACGTCACCCTGCCCATGGACCAATCCGAGGGTTCCTATCACCCCATCACTTTGGTGCAGCGGCAGCTGGAAGAAATTTTCTCTTCCATGGGCTTTACCATTGAGGACTACAAGGAAATCGTTACCGACTACGAGTGCTTTGAGGCGGTAAATATTCCCAAGCACCACCCTGCCCGCGATATGCAGGACACCTACTATCTGGACAACGGCCAGCTGTTAAAGACCCACACGTCCGCTGCCCAGAACGCCATTATGAAAAAATACGGCGCTCCCCTGCGGGCGGTGTTCCCGGGCCGGTGCTTCCGCAATGAAGCCACCGACGCCTGCCATGAGAACACCTTCTTCCAAATGGAAGGCCTGATGATCGACAAGAACATCTCCATCTCCAATTTGATCTATTTCATGAAAACCATGCTGTCCGAAGTGTTCGAGCGAGACATCACCGTGCGGCTGCGCCCTGGGTTCTTCCCCTTCGTGGAGCCCGGCTTCGAGCTGGACATCTCCTGCCTGATCTGCGGCGGCGAGGGCTGCCCGTCCTGCAAGAATTCCGGCTGGCTGGAGCTTTGCCCCTGCGGCATGATTCACCCCAACGTGCTGAAAATGGGCGGCATCGACCCTGAGGAGTACACCGGCTTCGCCTTTGGCCTGGGCCTGACCCGCCTGGCCATGATGAAATACGGCATCAAGGACATTCGGGATTTGAACAGCGGCAATTTGAAGGCCCTGTCCCAGTTCCGTCACGAATAAGAAAGGGGAAGTCACATATGTTTATTTCTATGAACTGGATCGGGGATTTCGTGGACCTTTCCGGTTTGGATCTGGAAGCCCTGATTCAACGCTTTACCCTTTCCACCGCCGAGGTGGAGGACGTATACCACATGGGGGAAAATCTGCGGGACGTGGTTTCCGGCAAGATCCTCTCCGTGGAAAATCACCCCAACTCCAAAAAGCTCCATCTGCTGAAAGTGGACGGCGGGGATAAAATTTACGACGTGGTTTGCGGCGCTCCCAATGTGCGGGAAGGCATGATCGTCCCCTTCGTGAAAGAAGGCGGCATGGTCAGCGGCCAGGAAATCACCTGCGCCACCATTGCCGGCTGCGAATCCCACGGCATGTGCTGCTCGGAAAAGGAACTGGGCATCTCCGACGACCACTCCGGCCTGATGGAGCTTGACCCGGACACCCCTGTGGGCAAGGACATCTGCCAGCTTTTCGCCATCAAGGACACGGTATTCGAGGTGGACAACAAGTCCCTGACAAACCGCCCGGACCTGTGGGGCCACTACGGTATCGCCCGGGAGTTCGCCGCTTTGACCGGACGGGAGCTCCGTCCTCTGGAGACTGTTTCCCTGGAAGCCTACGATCACCTAGACCCCATCGCCATCGATGTCCAGGACAAGGAACTGTGCTTCCGCTACACCGGTCTGAAAGTGCGGAACATTCAGAAGAAGGTCAGCCCGGTGGATATGCGGATCCGCTTGTTCTACTGCGGCAGCCGGGCCATCAACCTGCTGGCGGATCTGACCAACTACCTGATGCTGGAAATGGGCCAGCCCATGCACGCTTTCGACTGCGCCAAAGTGGATCAGATCGAGGTAAAGCGTTTTGACAAGCCCTTCCAGTTCACCACTCTGGACGGTCAGGAGCGCACCGTGGACGAAAACACCCTGATGATCTGCTGCAAGGGCGAGCCTGTAGCCATTGCCGGTATTATGGGCGGTTTGGATTCGGAAATCGAGGACGACACCGACAGCCTGCTGCTGGAGTCCGCCAACTTTGACGCTGTAAGCGTGCGGAAATCCTCTACCCGTCTGGGCCTGCGTACCGACGCGTCCATGCGGTATGAGAAAACCCTGGACCCGGAGATGTGCCCCACCGCCATTGGACGGTTTTTGAAGCTGCTGCTGGACATCGATCCGGAAGCCCAGGTGATCTCCCGGCTGACGGACGTGTACTGCAAGCGCTACCCCGCCGTATCCCTGACCTTTGACAAGGCCTATGTAGACCGCTACACCGGCATTGAGATCGGCAACGATCAAATCCTCAGCACATTGCGTTCCCTGGGCTTTGGAGCCGATTTTGACGGCAGCCAGTTCCAGGTGGAAGTTCCCTCTTGGCGGGCCACCAAGGACGTGACCATCAAGGCGGACATCATCGAGGAAATCACCCGGATCTACGGCTACGACAACTTTAAGATCACCACCACTCACAGCGCTTTGTATCCCGAAAAACGCAGCGCTGGAAATAAAGCTGATAATTTTGCCAAAGATATTCTTGTACAGCGGTTCCACCTGCACGAGGTTCACTCCTATATCTGGTTCGACGCCAAGAAGTGCAAAGACCTGGGCATCGCTTTGGAAAAGAACGTAAAACTCCTCAGTCCCCAAAGCCCGGATCTGGAAACCCTGCGCACCAATATGGGACCCACGTTGCTTGCCTTCGTCAACGAGAATAAATCTTTCGCCCCGGATTTCGGCATCTATGAGATCGGCCGTGTCTGCGAAGGCGTGAAAGAGGACGGCCTGTGCAACGAACGGAAAAAACTGGGCATTGCCCTGTACAGCCGGACCCGCAGCGAAAAAGAGCTTTATCTGGAACTGCTGGAAATGCTGACCACTCTGGGCCGGGACATCAAGCGGGCAGAATTCACCTACCGGAATGTAGAACCCTGCCATGCCTGGCAGCACCCCCGGAACACCGCCAGCGTATCTTTTGACGGCAAGGAACTGGGCTGGCTGTGCACCCTGCACCCCTCGGTGGTTTCCAAGCTGGATAAAAAGGCGGCTGTGGTGTGCGCTCAGCTGGATATGGACGCTTTTGCCGCCATTCCCGGTACGGATATCGCTTACCGGGAGCCTTCCCGCTTCCCGGGCATTGACATCGACCTGTCTTTGGTCATGCCTGAGGGCTTGACCTACGCTCAGCTGGTGCCCGCCTGGGCGGATATAGATCCGGATACCTTGACCGGCGTCACGCTCATCGACTCCTTCCAGCAGAACGGCGTCATGAGCATTACCCTGCGGTTTGCCTTCTCTTCCAACGAACGCACCCTCTCCAAGGAGGAAGTCCAGCCCTGGGTGGACGCTATCGTGGAAAAAGTGGGGAAAGTGGGCGCTGTTTTGCGGTCTTAACCAAGCCCTTTCCCTATTCCCGCAAAAAAGGGTTGCAATCCCTGGGCAATTCCTGTATGATATAAGGTAGGAAATTTGGGACGATACGGAGGTGTTCCCCATGCCGGAAGATTATTCCAACAATACCATCACCTTTTCCATGGAAGATATGCGCGAGGCGGATATGAAGCGGATCTTGCTGACGGTTTACGACGCACTGAAGGAAAAGGGGTATAATCCCATCAGTCAGATCGTGGGATACATCCTCTCGGAAGACCCCACCTATATCACGACCCACAATAACGCCCGCAGCCTCATTCGCCGGATTGACCGCGACGAGCTTTTGAAAGCCATGGTGCGTTCTTACCTGGGCGAGTGATTCTACAAGCAAACTTAGAAAGCGCGGTGATTCTTTGAGCGAGCAGAAAAAACAGAGCTTCCCCACCTATAAGGGAAAGCCCCTGGTGCGCAGCGGCGATACCATCTACTATGGCAGCATGAAGGATAAATACGTCATCAAGATGGATATTAAGTCCAAGAAAAAAGTGGGCGATTTGGAAGTGGCTGACAAGGTCACCGTCCAGCTGATGTATACCGACCCGGAAATCCGCACCCGGAAACAGATTGTAAAAACCAGCGAGAAAAACGGCCTGTTCCTGGCCTTGGATATTGCCGAGGCTTGGCTTAGCCGGGCGCTGGCAGAATAAGAAATGCCGAAAAAGGCCGTCCCGAGTGGGACGGCCTTTTTTACGCCCGGTGACCCCGGGCTTTTTTCTTTCACATCACCTGCGCACCAGAAATATAGGCGCAGAAGTAAATCCCTAAAAACAGGGCTTCCCCAGCCCATAAAGCGTTCCGGAGCCTGGGCCGGTTTCCCGTAAGCCTGGCCAAAAACAGAAACAGCGGGAAACAACAGGACAAGTACCGTCCCCCACTCAGCAGCCAGGAAAGAGAATAGGTGGCCACGAAAAAGCCAAACCCGTACACCAAAAGGCTGGGAGGCATTTCCCGGCGCAAAGCCGCCAAGGCCAGCAGTACCAGTCCACCAGCAAACAGGACCAACGTCGGAAACCAAACTGCCCAGCCAAAGGAACTGGAAAGGTTCTGGACGAAATAATCCCACAGATACCCCACCACTTGGGAAATCCACCGGTATCCCTGGTACCAATGGCGCTGATGAGCAACAAACGCAAAGGGATCCCCATCTACAGCGGCATTTAGCAGCAAATAGCCTGCCGTCCCCAAAAGTGGGGAAAATATCAGGGGCAGCCGCAGCAAAAGTTTTTTCCAACAGCGTCCCAAAGACTCCCTCACCGGGGAAGCCAAGGGCTTTTCCCCCGCCAGCAGTTCCACAAACGCCGGGGCGATGACCAGCACCCCGGTCATTCGGGTCAAGGCAGCGCAGGCTCCGAATAATCCAAACAGCAGCCAGTTTCCCTTTCTGGCGTACCAGCAGGCTCCGGCGGTAAGAAATAAAAACAGGCCTTCCGTCATCACCATGCCAGAAAAAAAGGAAAAGGGAAACAAGGATAGATACCACAGAAAATCCCGGGCGGTTTTGGAATCAAAATAGTCCTCTGCCAGCCGGTACAGATAACAGCAAGCACCCCCATAGCAGAAACAGGAAAGAGTGACTCCCGCCACCACCGTATTGGGAATCACCAGACGCAACAGCCGTACCGCCCACACATAGCCTGGAAAAAACACCAAAAACAAGTGCTGGCCATTTTCTATGTATCCGGTATAACCCTTCTCGATCAGGTTTACATAGTGGTTGCCGTCCCAGCGCTGGCAAAGCCGCTGAAAACAGCCTTCCAAGGTCATGTCCCCCTGAGAAAGCAGCATCACAGCCATCATTCCGGCAAGCAGCAGTCCAATCCGACACCCCATCGCACCCAGGAAAACTTTCCACAAAGGCAGGCTTCCGCCGGGGAATCCCCATTTTCCGGAGCCCTCAGCAACGGGAAAAATCTGGAAAACCCGCCCGGTCAACCCCCAGGCGTCCAGGCACCGAAGTACTACTAACAGCCCCAGGGAAATCACCAACAGGGAAATGAGAAACTCCACACTGGCAGCCCCCCTTTCCTTAAAAAGCCGTTTTTAGAAATTTCCGCCATTCCAGCCCCAATTGCTGATGGCCTGGTAGCGGATATACACCTCTTCCGGGGCGATGCCCAATTCCTGCTGGAACAGATCGCAAGCCTCTTTGGTCATCTGATTGGCGGCCACCGGATCCACTTTCTGACCAAAGACATGCACGCTCATCAAAGCCATGGGTTTATCTGATTTTCCACGGAA
>DXXH01000091.1:0-2054 GCA_019416395.1 Clostridiales bacterium | reverse complement strand
CACGGAACCACATGGTTTTTCCGTCGTCCAGGACGATCATCAGCGCAGATTCACTTTTTCCCGGAAAGCAGGAAATCATCTGTCCCAGGCGGCTTTTCACAGTCTGGGCAGCAGTTTCCGAAACGGTCACGTTAGTTTGAATTTCAATACTGGGCATAGGAAATCTCCTTCCATATTCTTCAGTGTGGGGCTTACGGCTCGCAAGTCCCCTTCCTAGTATAAGCCTTTTCCCGCAAAAAGAAAACGGGACTTTTGGAAAAGGCTTTTACGATCCCTGGGATTCCGGACGCTCCCCTGGCCTGGTCTGTCGGAACAATAGCCCCTTTCCAACCAGGAGCACTGCCACCACCAGGTAAACCACCCCAAAGGGCAGGCTTTCCCGTGGGAACAGGGCCACTTCCGGGGCGTGGATCATGCCGATAAAGGCACAGAAGGCCAAAGCTCCCCCAAAAGCCGCGGCAGAAAAATACCTTTTTTCCACCACGTAAGCTAAAAGCCCCGCCAGCAGCAAACTGGAAAGGAACGCCCCATTCCCCAGGCTTTGGATTCCCTGAATGGGCACGGAATACTCCCCAAACTGGGCGGCTGTCAAGGCGTCCACCGTAGTGCCCGCCGCCTGCACCGCAGAGCTGATCAGCGTCTGGATATATTGGAATAAGATGGGCACCAGGGACAGCAAAACCACCGTTACATGGTTTTTATCCAGGTTCTGGAAAGTGCTGGCGGTCACGGAGAACCCAACAAAAATCAGCAGCACCATCACCGCTTCCGTGGGAATCAAGGCCATCAGCACACTGGTCAGGCCCGTCAGGCAAATCACCAAATAGGCCCCGGCATTGACCAGGGTAAATCCTGCCCTGGCGCCTAGCTCTTTCCAGCCAGGATGCCCAAAATACACTGTGGTGGGAAATGGATTGCCAAACAGAGCCCCCACCATGGTGAAAACTCCGTCCATCACCATGCACCGCCGCTCCGGATATGGATCACCCACCGCTTTGGCTGATTCCACCCCCTGTAGGGTGGACAGGAAATTGTTGATCTGCAAAGGAATAATCACCGGCAAAAAGGGCACAATCCCCCGGATCCCCTGCACAATATCCCACCCGCAAAAGGTGGGGGGATAAAATCCCAGGCTGGAAAAAGCGCCGGTAAAGTTTTGCGGCGTCAAATACCCTGTACACCAGGCGATCACGGAACCCAGCACGATGGCCACCACCCCTGTGGGAATCTTGCGGAACCGCTTGTCCGCCTTCCCCAGATAGTCGATGATGACCAGGCACAAGGGCAGCAGGGCGTAAACCGGTTTGTCGAACACCATGGCTATCCCTACAAAGGAGAGCCAGACCAGGGCGGAAGAGGCCATGTTTCCCAGCAGAGCGCTGTGAGGAACCGCCCTTACGATCCAGCGGCCTACAAAGCCTCCCAGCACTTCCACCACCCCGCCCAGCAGAGACGCTGCCAGCCCCACCTGAAAGGCCAGTTCCCCGTCCCCTGTTTGCCAATAAACGGGACCCATAATCAGGTAAAGCCACCCGGTCAGCTGGGAAGAGCCGATCCCAAAGGGCTGAGCGGTCACGTCCTGCCGGTTTTCCTTTTTCGCCAAAGCCCAGGCTTCATAGAAATACCACAGGTTCCCCGCGAAAATGGCCAGGCCAATCCCTGGAACCACCTTGCCCAAAACGATTTCCGCCGGCATGCCGAATACAAACAACAAAATCCCCGTGCCGGACAGAACCTTGGAAAAGCCGTCGAAAAACACCCCAAAGGACGCTTCCAGATCTCCTTTTCCCCACCATCGGTAATGAAATTTCACGCTCTCACACTCCCTCGTCCAGTTTTCTCGCTTAGACCGTCTCCTTTTCTCGCAAAAGCTCCACTGGATTTTTCCAGCGCACGGTATCACTTTATCAAAAAACCGTCCTTTTGCCAAGAAGTATCGCTCTTTTTCGCCGAAAAATTTCCGTTCCCACCTATGGTCCTTCCCTTGCCATTTGGACGAAAATGTGGTACTCTCTTTCTAGTTGGGCGAAACAAGGGTTTTCCCAGCAGCCAAC
>DXXH01000090.1 GCA_019416395.1 Clostridiales bacterium | reverse complement strand
ACACCGTCTTTTTTGTCGAATTATGAGGGAACATCTCATTTTCTTGTAAAAAAATTGTGAACGGACTCAATATCTAGTAGAAATCCGGCAGATAGCATGATCTGTCGGATTTTCTGTTTATATTCTTTATAATAGTTTCCTTTCTAAAATACTCTCTTCACCAAGGAAAAGGCCAGTTTCTGGATCGTTGCCCCTTTCCCCCGTTTACCGCCTCACACTTTTTCCTCGACTGCCTTTCCGCGTCGTTGAATCCCTTCGGTCCCCAGAACCATCAAACCCAAAAATACCAGTAAAAACACGGGGAACCATCGAATATCCACTGCTGACGCCAAAAGTCCAAAAGCGGGGGGCACTAAGGTTGTCCCCACATATGCGCAAGCCATCTGCACCCCCATCATCGCCTGGGAAAGCCGCTTGCCGAAAATTGCGGGAGTCTGGTGCAGCATAGCCGGATAAATAGGAGCGCACCCCATACCCACCAAACAGAGCCCCACAGGGATTCTCCACAGGGGCAACGGCAAGGGCAAGCATAAAATCCCCAGCAGGGTCACCACTTGGCCCAGCCGGATCAACACGGGGCTGGAAAGCTTTATGGCTGCGAAACCGGAAAGCAGCCTCCCCAGGGTGATCCCCAGAAAAAACAGGGAACTCCACCCGGCAGCTGTATGTTCTCCCACGCCAAACCCGGTAACCGCATAGCTGCTGGCCCACAGATTGGCGGTCACTTCCACCGCACAGTAGCAGAAAAATCCCAGCAGCGCCGCTTTCGCCCGGGGAATTTGAAAGACTTTCCGCAAGGGAAGGGCTGTGACAGGCTCTTCCTCTTCCCCATTTTCCCCATCGGAAGCGGAAACCTTCTTCCACAGGGGCAGACTCAGGAACAGCGCCACTACCAGTGCTACTTGCAGCACACCAATGGTCAAATAGCCCCCTTGCCAATTGCTTCCCCTGTCCAGCCAGAATGCCATGACAATGGGTCCTGTAGTGGCACCGATTCCCCAAAAGCAATGAAGCCAGCTCATGTGCTTGGCCTGGTAGTGAAGGGCCACAAAGTTGTTCAGTCCGGCGTCCACAGAGCCAGCTCCCAAACCAAGGGGAATAGCGCACAGACAAATCCACCACACCGATGGAGCGAAAGCAATGCCCAGCAAAGCGGCAGCGGTCATGGCCACACTGACCAGTGTGACCCGGCCTGTGCCAAACCGGCTGATGATCCTGGCGCTCATCAAACTGGACACCACCGTACCACAGGAAACGATGATGGAGATCACTCCCGCAAAGGACAAAGGCGCGGAAAGAGTCACATGCATAGCAGGCCATGCGGAACCCAACAAGGAATCGGGAAGCCCTAAACTGATGAAGGCTATGTAGATAATGACTAGCAATGCGGTAAACAAACAAGTTCCCCCTCATATGGTGATTTTCTTAAAATAGAAGTATCACAGCCGGCCCCGATTTGTCAAGGCCGGCTGTGTTCATTGGATTCATACTGTGAGTGGCTCAATTCTCCAGCTGAGCCGTGTACAGGTGATAGTAATACCCGTGGCGGTCCAACAACTGCTGATGATTGCCCATTTCCGCAATGCCCTTATTGGAAATATACAGGATCCGGTCGCAATTCTTGATGGTGGACAACCGGTGAGCAATGATGAAAGAGGTACGGCCTTTTAGCAAAGCTTGCAACCCCTCTTGCAGCAGCCGTTCGGTCTTGGCGTCAATGGAAGACGTGGCTTCGTCCAGCACCAAGATCTTAGGGTCAGAAAGCAGTGTACGGGCAAATGCCACCAGCTGCTTTTGTCCCTGAGACAACCGGGATCCCCGCTCGTTGACCTGGGTGTAATAGCCATTTTCCATCTCACGGATAAACTCGTCTGCCCGGACCGTTTTCGCTGCGGCGATCACTTCTTCGTCCGTGGCGTCCAAACGTCCATACCGTATGTTGTCCATAATCGTCCCGGAGAAAATAAAGCTGTCTTGAAGCATGATCCCCATTTGGGACCGAAGGGAATGCAGCGTCACTTCCGCAATATCATGACCGTCCAGCAGCACTCTGCCCCCATTGATATTGTAAAACCGGGAGATCAGGTTCACCACCGTGGTCTTCCCCGCGCCGGTGGGCCCCACCAACGCAATGGACTCTCCAGGCATTACGTCCAGGTTGAAATGCTCCAACACGTTGATTTTTCCATCGTAGGAAAAAGTCACGTCGTCAAAGGTTACCCGTCCTGTAATAGGCGGCAGTTCCGTCGCCCCGGGAGCGTCGTCCACGGTAACCGGCTCGTCGATCATCTCAAAGATACGCTCCAAATACGCCACAGCGTTGATAAAGGTATTGTAAAGGTTGGACAAGTTCAAAATGGGCTGCCAAAACCGCCAGGCGTAGGAGCTGATGGCGATCAGGGTGCCGATTCTCATGGCAGGCCCCAGCATCATCAAACCGATCAAATACATGGCGCCCACCACCCAGGTGGAAATATTGTCCACCGAATACCACACCAGGTTGGACGTATACTGGGCTTTCATCCAGGTGGAATAGCACTTTTTATTCAGCTTATCGTAAATCTCCCGGTTTTCCTCTTCCCGGGTAAAGGCCTGGGTAATTTTCATGCCATCCAGGCTCTCATGGAGATAGGCGTTCAAGTTGGAGCTCTTGTTGGAAACGTCCTGCCAGGCCCGGCGCTGGGCAGGCTTGATCAACAGCACGATCACCAAAAACAGGGGAATGCCCGCCATGACGATCAGGCTCAGCCGCACATCGCACAGGAACATGAACACTGCGATCAAAATCAGGTTGAAAATTTCCAGCACAAAGTTGATGATCCCGTTGGACAAGGCGTCGGACACGGAGTTCACATAGTTGATCACACGGGTCAGGATCTTCCCGTGGGGCCGGTCATCGTAAAACTGGAATGGCAGCTTTTGAAGGTGCTGGAACAAGTCCTTCCGAATGTCGTAAATGATCTCCTGCCCCACCACGATCATATATTTGGAACGGGCACGGGAAAACAAAATAGACAACACAATGGAAACCAGCATGATCGCCGCCAGCAAAACCAGTTCCATGTAGTTTTTGTTGGGAACGGACACATCGATGGCCCGCTGGATCAGCATGGGACCTACCAGGGAACAGGCCGCGGAAATGGCGGAAAACACCAGAGACAAAATCATCTTTTTCTTGTGGCGGCCTATGTATGTCCCGGCCCGAAGCAAATGCTTTATGTTAAATGGGGTTTCCAGGGTCTCGTCAACGTCAAATTTGTTGCGCGCCATTTAGACCACCTCCTTTTCCTCTTCCATGCCGTTTTGCAGCAGGAATACCTCCCGGTAATAGCCGGGCCGCTGGGAAAGCTCCTCGTGGGTGCCTACGTCTACGATCCGTCCTTTATCCAGCACCACGATTTTATCCGCCCGCTTTGTGGTGGAAATCCGCTGTGCCACAATGATTTTGGTGCAGGGGAAATCCAGATTGGCCAGCTGCTCCTGAATGTACTTCTCCGTTTCCAAATCCACAGCCGAAGTGGTGTCGTCCAAAATCAAAATGGAAGGCCGTACCGCCAAAGCCCGCGCCAAAGCGATCCGCTGCTTCTGGCCGCCGGACAAGCCGGTGCCCCGCTCCCCGATCAAGGTTTCAAACCCTTCCGGAAGTTTTTCCACAAAGTCCACGTCCGCCATTTTCGCGTAACGCTTCACGTCTTCCTCGGAGAGGGACGTATTCCCATAGGCGATATTCCCGTCCACCGTGTCCGAAAACAGGAACACGTCTTGGGTGGCAATGCCAATGGAATGGCGAAGCCCACGCAAATCGTACCGGTTTACCGGTACTCCGTCAATGGTAAGGGTGCCGGCGCTCACGTCGCTGAACCGGGGAATCAAATTCACCAGGGACGTTTTGCCCGAACCAGTGGGACCCATAATTGCCACAGTTTCCCCGGGTTGAATATGCAAGTCAATATGGCTCAGCACAGGCATGCCATGCAGTTTCAGGTCCACGTTTTGGAAGTCGATTTCCCCTTTCAACCTTCCCTCTACCGCTTTCGCATCAGGGCGGGATGTGATGGTGGACTTGGCATAGTACAGCTCAATAATTTTATTGGCACTGGCAAAGAACCGCTGCAAATCGTTCAAATGCATGCCCAGCATACGCATGGGGTTGGTCAGTGTCCAAGTTAAAGAGTTGAACAAGGTGAAGGTACCGATGGAAATCCGGCCGGAAATCAGGAACGAGCCACCTACCAACAGTACCGCGATGGACAAAGCCTGGGAAAGACCGTCAATATAGGGGCTGTACTTCAGCCACAACAAGGACGCTCTTGTATTGGCTTTCTTATAATCGGTATTTTTCTCGTCAAACTTGTGGATCTCGTAGTCTTCCCTGGCGAAAGCCTTCACCACCCGGTTCCCCGAAATATTCTCCTGGGCGCAGGTGTTCAGCTGGGACAGCCGTTCCCGCAGATCTACATACAGGGGGTGTACCCGTTTGGAAAAAGCGTAGGTCAAACCAAAGATGATAGGTGTCACCGCCAGCATGGACAAGGCAAACAACCAGTCCGTCACCAAAAACGTGATGGAAGTGGTCAAAAACAGCACCGTGCAATCGATGAGCTGGCGAATTACCCAGCATACTGCATGACGGATCATATCCATGTCGCCGGTCAGCCGGGTCATCAGATCGCCTGTGCGGTTTTTCCCATAGAAATCCTGATCCTGCTCCTGCATGTTCTGGTACAGGTCTTTCCGCAGCTTATAAATCAGCTTTTGGGAACAGGTTTCATAGGTCAAAATGGAGCAATAGGAAAAGCTGGTGCGGAACAAGGTGAATCCAATGAGCACCGCCACCAAAAACATCAGATGGTGCACCACCTGCTCCGTCACCACCCCAGTTTGGGTAAGAGGTTCAAACACGGTGTCCATGATGTTGGCGGTGATGACGGAGTTGCCCAGCGCCAGTATGGACAACACCGCCGTGGAACACAAAGCGAAAATGTACCGCTTTCGGAAGCCTTCCATATGCTTCCATACCCACCTCAATTGAAACATAAACATTCCTCCCTTTTGCGTTGGGCTCTTCCCAACCTGGTGTCTGTTACCCCTATCCAGGACGGCCCTTTCTCCTGGAGAAAAGGGGCGCCTGGAACGTTTTCCTCTCCGGGAAAACGCCACGATTCCAAGCTCCCATAATTATATCCCTCGTTTCAAAAAAGGAAAGGGGTTTTCCAAATTTCCTTTTCGGTATTTCGCTGAAAAAACAAAGGAATCTTTTCTCTTTTGCACAGGCTAACGTTTGCCTGACTCTCCCCGGAAAACAGCATCAGCTCGACGTCCACCATTCGTGCTTTCTGATTCCTTAGGACAAACGTCCCCCTAAGCGCTCAGACGAAAACCCCGTCCTTTTTCTTGGGAAAATCCGTTTACCTTCCGAAAAAACTGTGCTAAGATAGGGACAGCTTTATGGGAAAGGAGAATACTATGCGCGCAGTCATACAGCGAGTCAGCCAGGCAGACATCACCATCGACTACCGGGAAACCCGGCATATCGGCCAGGGCCTGGTGGTCTTTTTAGGCGTTATGAAAGGCGACACAGAGGCCCAAGCGGATTTTCTCGCGGAAAAAGTCCATGGACTACGAGTGTTCACCGATGAAGATGGAAAGATGAACTTGTCGCTGGCAGATATCGACGGAGAACTGCTGGTGGTTTCCAATTTCACTTTGGGCACGGACTGTAAAAAGGGCAGGCGGCCTTCCTTTGACTTAGCTGCGGCCCCGGAAGAGGCGGAAAAGCTTTACCGCCATTTTGTGGAACACGCCAGGGGCCTGGGATTAAAAAACGTGGAAACAGGAAAATTCGGCGCCCATATGGACGTACTTGTAGGAAATGACGGCCCAGTGACGCTGATAATCGATACAGAAAGAATTGGCAAATAACATTTTTGGGGGAATTGAAATGGATCTGGAATTTTTCAAACTGCTCATGGACAACACAAAGTTTCCGGAAGAGGCGAAAACGGAAACTCTCCGCTGCGCCCAGCTGGTCATAGAAAAGGGCCAGGAAGAGGCCCTGGACGGAGCGGTGGAATTTTATTATGACCATGACCTGGATATGAAACTGGTCACGCCCTTGGTGGAAAGCATTGGAGAGGAAAGCGGCATTCACCTGTATATGGCCTGGCAGCTGTTCTTACTCCAAACATCTAAGCCTGCCGTGGAAGCTTACCGGGAAAAAGGCGTACCAGAAGCCATCATCTGGGATACGTTTAGCGACCTGCGGTACAAAACCCTGGAATGCAAAAACGTCTATGGCACCTGGGGGATTTTCGTGTCTTTTTGGTATCCTATTTTCTTCTCCTGCGACCTTGTGAAATTGGGCCGCCTGGAATATGAGAACATCCTCTATCACGGGGAAACCTATGAGAAAAACGGCTATGTGCTCAAAGATGGCGACCCGGTCAAGAACATTCACATTCCTTCCAGCGGCGAGCCTTTTGACAAAGCTTCCCGACTGGCTTCTTACAAGAAAGCATATGAGTTTTTCAAAGAGGAACGAAACGGCGGGCCGCTGGTCTGTGTCTGCCACTCCTGGCTGTTGTATCCGGAGAATCGGAAAATCCTTCCCCCCACCTCGAACATTGTCAGCTTCATGGGTGACTTTGATCTTCAAAGAGGAGAAATTGAGGAAGAATTTCACGACGCTTGGCGGGTGTTCGGCAGCGATGCCCAAAAACCCGCGGAGCAGCTTCCGGAAAAAACTTCCATGCAGCGCGCCTTTAAGCAATGGCTGGTGGAAGGCAATAAAACAGGCGAAGGCTTTGGCATACTGATTTTCGACGGAGAATCCATTGTCAATCAGTGATCCATACCATTTATAGGACAAAATCTCCTAACCAATAAAAGCCGCCCAATTGGCCAACCATACACCATCTGCAAGGGGGAACACTATGCGCCAAGGAATTCTTGTTTGTGGCTGTAACGGTAGTGGGAAAAGTACTCTGGGAAAAGCTCTGGCCAACCGCCTGGGCTGGACTTACATCGATATCGAGGAATGCTTTTTTCCCACGTCTTCCACCGATTATCCCTACGAAAACCCGCTTCCCCGGGAACAGGCAATCGGCCTGCTGTGGAAGCGGCTTCAAACCTGCGGCGATTTTGTTTTTTCCGCTGTGAAGGGCGACTATGGACACCGGATCGTTTCCCAATACACCGGGGTTGTATGGCTCCGGGCTGATCCGGCCACTCGGGCGCAACGTGTCAAACAGCGTTCGTTGGATAAATTTGGGGACAGGGTGCTTCCGGGCGGTGATTTATACGAAAGGGAACAATCCTTTGTCTTTTTTGCTGCCCAACGTGATGAAACCGAAGTAGAACAGTGACTAGCTACTTTATCCTGTCCTGTTATCTCCCTCGATGGCACAAAACCCATTCAAGAAAATGTGGAAAAACTGGTGCAGCGCTTTTCAAAGCCATAACATTTCCGTAAAAGCGGGATCGGCGAAAATGCCGATCCCGCTTTTTTTATTTCCCTGAGTATGACAAAAACAGGGCCGGCAAAACTGCCGGCCCTGTTCCGAGGTAAAATATGAAAGGACGAAAACCCTTATACTCTGTTTCTGCCCGCAAAGGACATATCCGCCCGGGGAACATAACTCCGTTTCCCTTGAGGGGTTGCCTTGCCACGGAGTTTATCCCTGCGATAAAGCGTCAATCCAAACACCACAATGGCAAGTATCAGCAGAAATCCGCCTACACATACCAAAGGCGACGCCACCATGGGCTGGGAAATGGAAGCGGAAAGCTCTGTCACTGGAACACTTTCTTCCACCACAGGAAGTGTGGGATCCGTTTTAGCTTCCGTGACCATGCTCAAAGCAGCCACTGTACAAACCGTCAAAACCAACACCAATAAGAAGGAAAGTAAGTTTTTCAGCGTCTTTTTCCGCATTCCCGTACACTCCTTTCCAAAGTGTCCCCCAAATAGTGGGGTTACACTTCGATGACAAGTGTTACAATTTGGTTACATTCTAACATGCCTTTTCCCAGATTGCAAGACTATTTTAAAATGTTCACAAAGTATTCACACCTGACGTCAAAATATAGGGTCTAAAAACGGGCTTTTCCGGAAAAAGCACAAAATTTGGAGTATTTTATCGAAACAGAGTGCATTCTCCGCTCTCCCGATACCAGCGGATCCGCTTTTCAATCTCTTCACGGGGGCAATCAAAATAAGCTGCAAGGCAATCGATACACAGGAATTCTTCCGCGCCCCGGTTGACCAGTTTCCGGAAGATCGCTATGTCGTCTCCGCCCAACGGGCTGCCACACTGCTTGCAGGTTTTATAGTTGGCCATTATTTCCGTGCCAGCTTCGCCCGGAATACCAGGCAGCTGTGAGGCTCGATCAGACCGGCGTAACGCTCAAAGAACGTGCCTTCCGTTTCGTGTGTCCAGCAGTTGTACATCTCCAGGCCCACTCCAGCGGCTACCGGCAAGCCAATATCCCAGAACTGCAGGGACATCTCGCTCTTCACATCGCTGAAATTGAACATGCCAATGGCCAAAGAACCATCGCTCATGGGTTTGATCAGAGCCAGTACATTCTCCGGATTGTTCCACTGGCGGACACAATAAGGCCCACGGCATTCAAGATCCTGGTTGATGGCGATAATATCCGGGTTGGTCAGGGTTTCCTTGGTCACATCGCTCATGGAACGGATATCGCAGCCAATCATCAACGGGGAATTCATCAGCGCCCACAGGGAGAAATGAGTGCGGTACTCGTCATCAGTGCAGCCACCGATTTGACCGATATACTCATTATTGCTGCCACCGTGCATGCCAACCACCAGCATATCAATATCGTTGTGGCAATAAGGGCCGGAGAAAGGCATTTTGTCAATCTGGGACATGGCCAGATTTTTAATAGATTCCCAATTGTCCTGAATATCCGCCGTGGAACGGAACAACTGGGCACCGGACCCCTGGATCCACTGGTGTACATTGTCATAGCCCCAATTGCAGGCGGAAAACAGAATATCCCGTCCACAATTCCGCAGAGCCAAAGACATACGCTTGTACAGGATTTCCCCGTCCACATGAATGGGCTTGTAGCAGTTGTCATACTTCAGGTAATCCACTCCCCAAGAGGCGAAGGTTTCCGCATCCTGGAACTCATGCTCAAAGCTGCCTGGATACCCAGCGCAGGTGTGGGTGCCGCAGCAGGAATACATACCGAACTTCAATCCTTTGCTGTGCACATAGTCCGCCACCGATTTCATGCCTTCCGGGAATTTTTCCGGATCTGCTACCAATTTGCCTTTCTCATCACGCTGCTTCAAGCTCCAGCAGTCGTCCACCACGACGTACTCGTAGCCAGCGTCTTTCAATCCGCTCTCCACCATCACATCGGCAGTTTCGCGAATCAACTGGTCGTTGATATTCCAGGTAAAGGTGTTCCAGGAATTCCAACCCATAGGCGGTGTCATCCCCAAATACTTGTTCTGCATAGCCATTTCCTCCTGTCAATGGATTTGCCTTCATTGTACCCAGGGGTATCTCTAAAGTCAATGACTCTTTTGCTTATTTTTTATATTATATTGCGCAAAGAACCTGTCAGGGCAGAAAAAAAGCCCACAGGATTATCAATCCTGTGGGCTTTTAGATCCGGAAACGAAACTTACTTCAGTTCCACTTCAGCGCCAGCCTCAGTCAGCTTGGTCTTGATGGACTCAGCGTCGTCCTTAGAAGCGCCTTCCTTGATGGTCTTGGGAGCCTCGTCAACCAGAGCCTTGGCTTCCTTCAGACCCAGGCCGGTGATTTCCTTGACAACCTTGATCACGTTGATCTTGTTGGCGCCAGCGGACTTCAGAACCACGTCGAACTCGGTCTTCTCTTCAGCAGCGGGAGCAGCAGCAGCGGGAGCAGCAGCCACAGCAACAGCGGGAGCAGCAGCGGAAACGCCGAACTCCTCTTCCAGAGCCTTAACCAGCTCGGAGAGCTCCAGGACGGTGAGGGACTTGACTTCTTCAATCAGGTTGGTGACTTTCTCAGACATGATGAAATACC
>DXXH01000009.1:20909-51743 GCA_019416395.1 Clostridiales bacterium | reverse complement strand
GTTAATGAAGATTCCTTCCGTGGGAAGCAGTGTAATGGGAATTTTATTTATGTGAAGATTCAAACGTCCTGTATAGACATAGAGAAACTCCAGTTCGTCGTGAAAATGAAGAGAAGAAGGCAATTTTTCATAACTCTGTTTGTCTTCTCTACGAAGACAAGCAGGGTAACCTTCAAAATCATATTGCACCGTTACAGCGCCATTTTGTTGGTTTGAATTGGAGGCAATGGTGTCTGTAGCCATGGAAAAATCCCTTCTGGTTGCGAAAAAAATTGAAATCTAGAGGCCATTTTAGCAGAAAGTGTATTTTTATGTCAAGTAAAAGTCTGATAGAAATCAGGAAAAAAAGGTGCTATCCATACTAACTGGATTAAAATGACGGGAAATTCTTTCAATACTTTTAAATAAACAAATTGCACGAGAAATATGGGTGAAATTTTGTAATTTGTGATATTTTGCTATGATTGAAGTGATATTTTGCTATCGGAAATAGGCAAGATGGTGTATTATTGTATCCCGTAATGGGGAATTAATGGTCATTATTTACAACGCCAAAACCGAAGGACCTATTTCCCACATCGTTACATTTTGCGGTATAGCTCCGCAAGTATCTTTTAAGGAGGAAATAAAGTATGAAAAGATGGACCAAGCTAACAGCTCTTCTGCTTGCCATTGCCATGGCTGCGACCATGTCGGCTTGCGGAGGCGGCGGTGAGAGCTCTACCTCGGAGGCAAGTACCTCAACATCTCAAACAAGTGAAGTCAGCGGGACCAGTTCCGAGACCAGTGATGTTGAGACGGAAGAAACCGCGACAGGCACATATCCCCGTGAGGAAAGCCTGTATCAGGGCGGCCAGCAGTGGGGCACACCTGTTTCAGCAAACCCCATGGCGGCTAACCCCAATTACGCGGCTATGGCAAACAGCGACACAGGCGCCCGCGAACTGGTTTGGGAGACGCTGTACATGTACAACGCTGCAGATGGCAAGGATTATCCTTTGCTGGCTGATGGTGATTGGGCATGGAATGAAGATGGTACCGTTATGACCATCAATCTAAAGGAAGTGGCGCATTGGAGCGACGGCACTGCTTTTACCGCTGCTGACGTGGAAGCTTCCTGGGACGCTTATGTGAATTATTCCAGCAATACTGGTGTGGCTTACAGCCCCTATATTTCTGACATTGTGGCTACAGGGGATTACACCGTGGAAGTCCAGACCAATCCTGATAACCACAATATTATGAAGGTGGAAGAGCTGGTTCGCAAGATGTACATCATGCAGAAGGCTTATCTGGATGAGCTGGACGAAAAGAACGGCGGCGACGCTACAGCTATTAAGAATGAACCCATGTGGGATGCTCCCTCTACCGCTCCTTATCATCCCCTGGAGCAGAACGACCAGAAATGGGTGATTGAGAGAGATGACAACTACTGGGGTCAGGACGAGTCCATGTGGGGCAAGCTGGCTGCACCCAAGTATATCATTCACAACATCTATTCCAGCAACGACGTTGCTGCCCAGGCGTTTAAGAATGGCGAAATCGACGTAAACCAGTCTTATATTGCCAATGTGGAAACCATGTGGGAAGATGAGGGATTGCCTATCTCCACTTATATGGAAGACGCTCCCTACAATGACGCTGGCGTTCTGCCCACGGTAGTATTCAATGTGCAGAAGCCCGGTTTGGATCAGGTTGCGGTTCGCAAGGCCATTGCCATGGCGGTGGATTACGACCAGATCATCTCTTCCGCTATGACCGGCCAGTCTCCCACCTTTGAAGAGTATCCCCGGACCATGTTTAACTGGTCTGAGGCTCAGCAAGACCTGATTCTGGATCCCGAGGCTTTGGAGCCCCTGCAGTGGACCGGAAATGACATTGAAGGCGCTGTGGCCCTGCTTGATGAAGCGGGTATCGTAGATACAAACGGCGACGGCAACCGGGAATACAATGGTGAGGAGCTTTCCTTCCAGGTGGAGTGCCCCACCGGTTGGTCCGACTATGAGGCTGCTCTGAACATCGTTCAGGAAGCAGGCAAGAACATTGGTATCCAGATTGAAACTTATTATCCCGAAGCTGCTCAGGTTACCGACGACCTGCAGTCCGGCAACTTTGACATCACCTTGACTTCGTATGCTGGCCCTCCCTATGGAACCTTCTATTTCTACATGTATGGTTTTGGCGGTGAGTTCCCCGACGTGATGACCACCAACCAGGGCCGTTACTACAACGAAGAGGCAGATACTCTGATTGAGGAACTGGCCAACACCACAGACGAGACTCGTCAGAAGGAGATCTATCAGCGGCTGAATGAGATCTATCTGAGTGAAGTGCCCAGCTTTGGCGTTATGTATCGTCCTTATCAGTTTATGAGCTGCTATGAAGGCGTATGGACCAACTTCCCCAACGAGAATGATGGTTCTGATCCTAAGATTCCTGCCATGATGTGCACCGACGGCTACGGTATTGCCGGTCTGTACAACTTGGAATTGGTAGAAGGATAAAAGCTCTCTTTCGATAACGCGTATAAGTTTTTTCCTCCTATTTTTCGTCTGAAAAATAGGCCCTGCGCGGAACCGTGAATGAAAGTTCCGGTTCCGCGCAGTTTTTGAAAAAGTGTAGGGCCGATGGCTAAGGATTCACGCTGCGACCACCGGCCCTCTTTTTATAAAGAAAGAGGTGATTCTCGTTGAAAGGCATGGCTAAATATTATAGCCGGAAGATTATTTGGTATGTCATTACACTGATTTGCGCTGTGCTGTTGAATTTCCTGCTTCCACGCTTGATGCCTGGCAACCCTGTGGATATGCTGGTGAACCAGGCTGCGGCAGGCGGTGTGGATCCAGGTGTGCGCGACCAGATGGTGCAGCAGTATACGGAAGAATTTGGATTGGATAAATCCCTTCCCGAACAGTTCTTTACTTATATTGGAAATCTGTTTCAGGGGAATATGGGCATGTCTATTTCCCAGTATCCCCGTTCTGTGAACGACATTGTGGGTTCTGCCATTATCTGGACTCTGGCGTTGCAGCTTCCCTCCATTATAGTAGGGTGGTTTATCGGCAACCTGCTAGGCGCTCTGGCGGCTTATATTCGTAAAGGTGTGGATAAAGCACTGCTTCCCATCTTTATGTTTATCAGCAATATTCCCACATTCGGTTTAGGCATGGTGTTCTTGTGGCTGTTCGCTGGCGAGCTCCATTGGTTCCCGGTAGGCGGTGGTTATGCAGCGAACATGACGCCTCACTTTGGAATGGATTTTGTGCTTTCTGTAATCGACCATTACAGATTGCCGTTTTTGACAATGGTACTGGTTACCATTGGAGGACAAGCGATTGGTATGCGTTCCATGTCCATTTACGAGCTCAACGCGGATTACGTGAAGTATAGCCGTTTCTTGGGTATTCGGGACCACAAGATTGTGGGGTATGTGTTCCGCAACGCCATGTTGCCCCAGGTGACTGGTTTGGCTCTGTCCCTTGGCACAATGGTAGGCGGTAACCTGGTGGCTGAGATGGTGTTTAGCTATCCTGGCATTGGTACTACGATTTTTGACGCTATTTCGGGTCGTGACTATCCTCTGCTTTCCAGCTGTACGCTGATTATCACCATCATGGTGCTGATCGCCAACCTGGTAGTAGAGATCCTGTATGCTGTGATCGATCCCCGCGTCAAAGCGACACAGCAAGAAAGCTGAAAGGAGGCGGAAAAATGTTTCATCAAATCAAACAGGTATTCCATTCTCCAAAATTTGTGGTAGGCTTTGTAATTTTCGTGCTCATGCTTGTGATTGCTATTTTCTACCCTCTGATTTCTGCTTTTGGACCGATGGAAATGATCGGTACCGGTTTTTATCCTCCAGGGACCTATGTTTCTGTGACGGATACGGTGCAGAGTAACGACAGCCTGACGTTCAATGTTGACACATCCTCGTCCCTGTATGATTCCGCCCTTCCCATGGAAACCCGGGAAAGCATGAAAAAGTGGCTGGTGAACCAGGCTGAAATAAGCGAAGGAGACATAGACCTTCAAGACGTGGAGAGTCTGGTGACACTGTGGAATGAAAACTATGATCCTGAGCTTTCCCAGGGCATGATTACTGCGGACAAGCGGGCATACCAGCGGTTGGATGACGAGATTCAGGCTTTGAAAAGCGGCGGCGGTGTAGTGATCGTGGCCGAGGAAGATGAAGAGGGAAACCTGGAGGTTTCCAAGGAGATTAAGCCAGATCAGTTTGTAAATATTGGGGAGATTTCAAATACAGTTACCGTGCCTTTGGGCACCGATAATTTCGGCGCGGATATGGCGACCAAACTGGCAAGCTCCATTGGTGTTTCTCTTCAGATTGGCTTCCTGGCCGGTATAATCGCTACCGTAATTGGCTTGTTTTTCGGGTTGATGTCCGGCTATTTAGGCGGCTGGATTGATGATTTCCTTGTGTTTATCACCAACCTGTTTACGGTCATTCCCAGCTTTGTGATTTTGATTCTGATTGCCAACAGCGTAGGGCAGGCAGCCCGGGGCCCATTGATGGTGGCCCTGATCATCGGCTGTACTTCCTGGCCGTGGACGGCCCGGTCGGTGCGTTCCCAGGTGTTGTCCTTGCGGAACCGGGATCACGTGAATCTTTCCAAGCTTTCCGGCCACAGTCTGCCCAGGATCGTGCTGGTGGATATTCTGCCGTACTTGGCTTCCTATGTGGTGATGGCTATGATCCTTCAGATTTCTTCCGGAATTCTATCCGAAGCCCAGCTTTCCATGCTGGGGCTTGGGCCTTCTACCGCAGACGCTACCACGTTGGGTCTGATGATGAACTGGGCCCAGAAGTTTGGCGCGCTTACATCGAATTGCTGGTGGGCCTTTATTCCGGTAATTATTTCAGTGGCTTTGATCACCTTCTCGCTGAACCTGATGAATACTGGCTTGGATCAGGTGTTCAACCCGCAGTTGCGCGATAGCTGAGAAGGAGGAAGAGAAACTATGGCAAAATACATGTTGGAAGTTTCCAAACTGAAAACAAAGTATGTTACCCGCTTTAAGGAAAGCGTGTACGCGGTGGACGGGGTCTCCTTGAAAATCGAGGAAGGCAAATCCCTGGGCATCGCGGGAGAGTCTGGCTGCGGTAAATCTACATTGGCTCTCAGCCTGATGGGATATTATTTCGCTCCTCTGCACTACATGAGCGGGGATATTATCGTTGACGGCATCAAGATTTCCGAAATGAAGCCGGACGAGGTGCGTAAAAAGGTGTTGGGGAATGAGATCGCCTATATTCCCCAGGCTGCTATGAACGCCCTGAACCCCACTCAGAAAATCATTCGCTTTATTGAAGACGTAATTCACGCCCATGATAAGAGTGTCTCGAAAAAGGACATCTATGATATGGCGGTGGAGCGGTTCCAGATTTTGGGCTTGCCTAAGGAAGTGCTGGAAAAGCACGCGGTAGAGCTCTCCGGTGGTATGAAACAGCGTACCGTTATCGCGATTTCTACCATTTTGTCACCCAAGGTGCTGATTGCGGACGAGCCATCTTCCGCTCTGGACGTTACCAGCCAGAAGATGGTTATCAAGATGCTCCGGGAGCTGATGGAGAAAGGGTTTATCAAATCCATGATCTTCATTACCCATGAGCTTCCGCTGCTGTACAATGTGACCGATGATATCATGGTGATGTATGCCGGCCAGATCGTGGAAAAGGGAACTGCGAAAGAGATGGTGTTCGACCCCATTCACCCCTATTCCAAGGGCTTGATGGGATCCATCATCGTGCCTGAGGAAGGAACCCGGGACCACAAGCTGGAAGCGATTCCCGGCACACCTCCCAACCTGAAGAAGCCGCCTGCTGGCTGCCGTTTCGCTGCCCGGTGCAAGTACGCCAAGCCCGAGTGTTCGTTCTTCGAAATTCCGGAAAAAGAATTTGAAAACGGCCGTATGTATCGGTGCATCTATGATGTGGACTATCTGAGGGAGGTGTATGGCAGAAATGGCTGAAACGAGAAAATCCGTCCTGAAAGGTGAGGGGATCACCAAGGTGTTTGGTTACGGCAAAACCAGGACGCTTGCGGTGGACCATGTGGATTTTGACTTCCATGAAGGAGAAGTGATCTCCATCGTGGGTGAGTCCGGTTCCGGAAAGACTACCATCGCCCGTATGATTTTGGGATTGATCAGCGTAACGGAAGGGACGATGTATTTTAACGGGGAGCCCCGGGATATTTCCTCGGGCCGGAAGAAAAAAGAGTATTGGAAAAATATTCAAGCTGTCTTCCAGGATCCCTTTTCTTCCTTCAACATGTTCAACAAGATCGATTCCGTGTTGCTGGACTGTATCAATATGAGCGGTGGACGCCGTCTCTCCAAAGAGGAAAAAGAGAAGCTGATGACGGAAGCTTGTTCGTTCGTGAACCTGAAGTACGCAGAACTCACGAATAAATATCCTTTTGAGCTTTCCGGCGGCCAGATGCAGCGTTTGAT
Organism: Clostridiales bacterium; assembly: GCA_019416395.1. Taxonomy (GTDB): domain Bacteria; phylum Bacillota; class Clostridia; order Oscillospirales; family Acutalibacteraceae; genus Acutalibacter. The sequence goes on along the minus strand of DXXH01000009.1, from coordinate 45,269 downwards.
GATCGCCCGGATCTTTCTATTAAAACCCAAGATCCTCATAGCGGACGAACCTACATCTATGGTGGACGCCTGCTCCCGGGCCACGATTTTGGATATGCTGCTCAAACTGCGGGACGAGATCCACATGACCATTGTGTTCATCACCCACGATATTGGCTTGGCCTATTATGTGTCCGACTCGGTATACATTATGGAGCACGGGAAAATCGTGGAATCCGGCCCAGCGGAGGATGTGATCATTCACCCCCAGGCGGATTACACCAAACGTCTAATCAGCGATGTGCCCAAGATCACCGGTGAGTGGGATCTTTCCACGGTGGGCGAAGCAACATAATACAATTGAATGTGTTTTTTTGAGGAAGCCTTTGCGTTTAGGCAAAGGTTTCCTCTTGTTCTATAAAGAAGGATTGGCCGTAAGGCGGAAAGGAGAGAAACGAAGTGAGAAGTGCTGTACAGCTGGAACTAGCCGGTGTGTCTGCCTCCCGAGGGGTCTGAGCGGTCCGCAGCCTGGGAATTTCCAGGCCGGGAGGCGAATAGGAACAGACCCCTTTCCAAAAAGTGGCGGTAAAAATTTTGGAAAAGAGGTCCAACTATGACAAAGACGATGAATATGACTGAAGGGGCTCCCTTCGGTTTGTTGGTTCGGTTTGCCGTGCCTTTGCTGTTCTCCAATATTTGCCAGTCTCTTTACGCAGTGGTAGACAGTGCGGTGGTAGGACGGTTTTTAGGGGTGCAAGCATTTGCGGCAGTTGGCGCAGCTGGTACGGTCAGCTGGATGGTAATTGATGTGGTTATTGGTCTTACTCAGGGATTTGGGGTGCTTTTCGCCCAAAGGTTTGGCGCTGGAGATATCTCAAAGCTGAAAAAGGCAGTGGGCACTTCCCTGTGGCTGGGCGGACTGTTAGGTGTGGTTCTTACCTTGGCTGGGGTTTTGGGAGCGGAACCCATGCTTCGGGCCATTCGGATTCCCAGCGAGCTTGCCGATGATGCGCGGGTTTATCTGCAATGGTTGTTTGGGGGAGCGCTGGTCACCATGGCGTACAATTTAGGGGGAAAGCTGTTGGCGGCCCTTGGAAATAGCCGTACCCCGTTAATCGCGGTGATTTTGTCCAGTATTTGCAACGTGGCATTAGACGTGTTGTTTGTGGCGTTTTTTCACTGGGGAGTGGCTGGCGTAGCCGCGGCCACCGTGACAGCCCAGCTGTGCAGCGTTCTTTTTTGCGTTTGGAAACTGAGAGCCATTTCAGAGCTGCGGCTTTCTGGACAAGATCTAAGAGCGGATTTAGAGCAAGCCAAAGAGTTAATCCGGCTAGGAGCGCCTTTAGGTTTTCGCAATGGGGTAATCTCTGTAGGGGGATTGTGTGTCCAGTGGAAGGTGAACAGCTACGGTACGCTGTTTGTAGCGGGAACTACTGCCGCGCAGAAATATTTTGATTTGATGCAGTTGGTAGCCGGGGCTTTAGATGGCGCTTTCGCCACTTATTCCGCCCAAAACTATGGCGTACGCAATATGGACCGGATTCGCAGGGGCATGAAGTGTGTCCGCGGGATTGCGTTGATCAGCGCGGTTATTACAGCGGCACTCACCGCGGTATTTGGCCGGTATATGATCCGTCTGCTGGTAACCGGTTCTCCTTCAGAGATGGGGGAAATTATTCAAACCGGATATGAAAATCTGCTGGTCATCGCTGTGGGACTGCCTGTGCTGTATCTGTTGTATTTGTACCGATCCGGACTTCAAGGCATGGGAAACTCTCTGATTCCCATGCTGTCTGGGTTTGTGGAATTGGGAATGCGGCTGCTTTCCGTATGGATTCTTCCTCTTCTGATAGGCCGTTGGGGAATTTACATGGCAAACGCCGTAGGGTGGTTGGGCGCGTTCCTGCTTTTGTGCCTGGCGTATTACGCTGTTTTTCAAAAAAGAGTAGGGGAACTGAATGGTGATCTGAAGTGAGGCAGAATCACTTGATAAAAGATCACAAACAAATGGAAAGGGGGAGAAAAGCCTGGGCTTTTCTCCCCCTTTTTCTGTAATGAAATTGTCATGCTGTCGTTTCCGTCAAGAGTGGATCAAATTTTTTAAAAATTCTACAGCGTTTGAGATATCTCCCTCAGGATCATCTCCCACTTCCCGTTCAATTGTGAGAAAACCGTGATATCCCACATCTTTTAGAGCGTGTAGATAGCGGGGAAAATCCACATCACCTTGGCCCAAAGGCAATTCAATATAAGAGGGATCCGCCAAAATTTCTTCCGGGCTTTTACTGTATAATTTGGTGGGATCCTGCTGGGAAAGATGACGTCCATCTTTTGCGTGGGTATGCACGATATAGTCTTTTAGACGATATACAGCCTGCACAGGGTCGTCTTGAGCCACCATGATAAAATTGGCTGGATCCAGATTAACGGCTACGCCAGTGGAGTGTAGGGAATCTAAGAAGTCGCCTAATACAGATGCTTTTTCCGGACCGGTTTCCACCGCGAAGTGAGCGTGAAGGGAATCTGCGTATTCGGCTAATTGCCCACAGGCCTCTTGCAGAATAGAATAGCGAGGGTCTTTTGGATCCTCCGGCACCACGCCAATATGTGTTGTCACAATCTTTGTGCCCAATTCAACGGCCAAATCCAGAATCCGTTTTGATTTTTCGATTAACTGGGGGTTTAGCTGCGGATTGGTAAAACCATGGCCCAGGTCTCCGCACAGGGCAGAGATTGTAAGCCCGTGATCTTCTACAGCTTTTCGAAAGTCTTTGCGCTTTTGAGAGTCCATCTGCTCCGGAGACATTTCCCCCTGGGTTGCATATACTTGGAACCCTTTTACTCCTTCCAGTGAGCTGGCTTTATCCAAAGCGGAGTAAATATCTGTGCGAAATGAGTCTAGAATGACTCCAATGGAAAATTGGCTCATGGTTATTCCCCCATTATTCGTCCAGCCGAATCTCGCTGTGGTTTTCCGCAGAATCATAAATAGCTTGCATCAGTTGAGCTGTTTTTGAAAAAATCTCAATGTGAGAGGGGAGCCTTTCACCAGTTTGGATACAGCGGAGAAACGCGTTGATTTCAGTCTGGAATTTTATTCTCTCATTTTCGGCAAAATCGTTGTTGTTATATTCCGGTACGTATTGGATTAACGCCCCGTTTTCCGATGTGAAATAGGTGAAATCCTTGCCGTAGAGGAACCGGATACCACCTTTATCTCCCATAAAATCAATGTATTGCTCGTCCACATTGATATTCTGCGCCCAGGCGCCATTCAGAGTAATGACAGGGCCAGATGTGCGGATCAGTGCGGTCACGGAATCGTCCACGTCGTAAGTGCCGTTGTAATCGGGGGGACCAGCCCACATTTGGGTATATACATATTCTTCCATGTTTTTACCCAGTTTACAAAAAGTTTCGCCGGTAACAGTTTTTACCTTTGGATCCCCGCAACAATACATGACAATGTCCAGATAATGAACACCCCAGTCGATCAATGCACCGCCTCCCGCCAGAGCTTTTGTGGTAAAAGCGCCGCCTAGTCCGGGAATAGAGCGATGGGCGCGAAAACTGATATATACATGGTGAATGGTTCCCAGTTTTCCGGAGTCGATATACTCCTTGATATGGTTGACATTCTCAGCGAAACGGTTGACAACGCCAATGTTCAGAACTTTTCCAGTTTCACGCTGGGCATTCAGCATTTCCTGGGTCTCAGCATAGGTCCTAGCAGCTGGCTTTTCGCAGAGTACATTTTTTCCAGCCCGCACTGCGTCTATGGAAATCTGGGCATGTACATTGTTGGGAGTGCATACAGAAACTGCTTCTACTTCCGGATCGGCCAATACATCGCGGTAATCGGTTACTGCTTGGCCGCAACCATATTTTTCAACAGCCTTTTGGGCACGTTCCGGAATGATGTCGCAGAAATATTTAATCTCTGCGTCAGGGTTGTTCAGATAGGATGGAATATGTGCGTGATTGGCAATAGATCCGCAACCGATAATTCCCACTTTCATTTTGTTTTGCTCCTTTCCAATTTTCTCTTGGAAGAAAATTGCCTAAACCACTTTTCTTCCATTGTGATAAACGCTGGCAATCTCCAATGTTTGATCTAGTAACACCAGGTCAGCACGTTTTCCGCTCTGGATACTGCCCAGTTCCTTTGACATGCCAACCGCTTGGGCAGGTGTAAGGGTGGCAGCTTTTACCGCTTGTTCAAAGGGAATCCCAAAAGCGATGAGATTTTTCAATTCACTGTGCAAGTTGGTAACGGAACCAGCCAAGGTGCCGTCTTGCAATGTGGCTTTTCCGTCGTGGACTTGAACAATTTGACCGCCTTGTTCGTATCCGTCGCCTTCCGGCAATCCAGCGGCGCGCATGGCGTCGCTGACAATGACGGCCCTGTTCCCTAAAAGCTGAAAAGCAATGCGCAAAACAGCAGGGTGTATATGATGACCATCGCAAATCAATTCCGCCCGCACACGCGGGTCATCGAACACAGCCCCCACCACACCTGGTTCCCGGTGATGAAGACCCGACATGGCGTTAAAAAGGTGGGTGGCATGTGTGACACCACAATCAAAAGAGTCTTTCGCTTCTCGGTATCCCGCGCAGGTATGGGCAATGGATACCGTACAACAACGGCTTGCAGCTTTTACGAATTCAAGTCCGCCTGGTTGTTCGGGGGCAACGCTAACCAGTTTAATAATTCCCCCGCACAATGCAAAGAGCCGATGGAATTGTTCAAAGTCTGGCAGTTGAATGGTTTCCGGTTTTTGGGCGCCGATTTTCCCAGGCGCTAAGAAAGGTCCTTCCAGATTGACGCCTAACACGGAAGCTCCCTTTTCCATGGGAAGGTCCACACATTCTTTTGCGGCCAATAACGCCTGCTGGATTGTGTCAATATCCGTAGTCACCGTTGTGGGACAGAAAGATGTAATCCCATGCTGTATGAGGTAAACGGCCATGGTATCCACGGCGGTTCTATTGCCGTCGCAAATATTCGCGCCGTTGCAGCCGTGAATGTGGATATCGATCATTCCAGGAATCAAAGTATAATTTTGGCAATCTACAATGGTATCTTCGGGGAGAGGGGCCCGATGGGCGCCACAGAAATCGATCCGATCCGTTGTGACATGGATATCGCCGGTGCGGATACGAAAGTCATCATCAAGGTATTTGGCATTTTTGAAAAGAATCATACTTTCTCCCGTTTTTCATTGTTGGAAAGGGAAGGCCCCCTTGGGAGTGTGTCCGGTTTGTTTCCAAGGGGGCCAGGCCTTTTGCGATTCGTGTGTTTTATAATGTGAGAAGAGTGTGAATATTACTCCAGCGTATACCCATACTGCTCATAATAGGTATCGCGATAGGTAGACCACCATTCGTTGATTTCGGCCTTTACCTCTGCGCCGCCGTCATTCATGTACTGTTGGGCAAAGGAATCCAAATCGTCTACAGAAGCTGCGCCACAAATTACGCTGACTTCGAAATCGTTGATAGACTGTTCCAAACTGGTGGTATATTCGCAGTAAGTCGGCAGCAAGGGGGAGATCTTCATGGGATCTACCTGTACAATATTTGTGCCTTCCATCATTTTGACAGCTGCGTCATAGTTGCGAATATCTTTCTTCAGGCGGCACTGTTTCCAGTAAATGGGGTACATCTCGTCGTCAGCGCCGACCAGGAAGTTAGAAGCGTAGTTCAATTCTTCCAGGAAAGTGGGGGCAATCGGTTCGTATTCGGTTTCGGAAATCTGCTTATAGGTGTATCCTTCCTCACCAATGGTGGAAACCTTGAAGGTTTCGTCTTCCAGCTTGGCATTGATATACTTCATGGCGTCCTCTTTGTGGGCAGAGGTGGCCGGAATGGCAGAAATAGCGTTCAGACCAGTAGTTCCACCCGCAGCTGCTTTTCCTTCCGAATTTTTGATGGGTCCAAACACGTCCATGGAAGCACCCTCGATCGCTCCAAGCAGAGCGTCTTCCGTAGTGCCGTAATTGTTGGTGGAGATGCCCATGACAACAGCGGCCCGGCCAGCAGTGAATTTCTCAGTGATGGTATCTGCCAGGTTGGTGGGATAATCCACGTCCAGAAGTCCCTTGGAGTACAGGTCGGCCATAAAAGTCAAATACTCTTTGTAGCGAGGATCTTCCACCAAGGAAATGAGTTCTCCGTCAACATCGTTCCAGCCAAAGTAGAGACCGAACGCTCCCTTGAGGTAGGACAAATCACTGGTGGGGCAGATGGAGAAAGGAGCCACGGAATCACCATATTTCTCTTTGATAGCGGTTAAGTACTCCACAAACCCGTCCAAAGTATCCGGGAACTCCATGCCGATTTCTTCCGCCATATCTGTGCGGACAAAGAAGGGGTTCCAGGCATTGCCTTCCGGTACCACAGAAGGTTCCAGGTTGGCAATGATATACCGCTTTCCGTCAACCTCAGTCATGTCCCAGCAGCGCTGGTCCACTTTTTCTTCCAGATTGGGACCATATTGAGCGATCAGATCATCTAATTCGGCGAGAGCGCCTTGGCGTGCCCACTTGTCCATCTGAGAACGTACCGCAGTCGTATAACTGATGGTGAAAATGTCGTAGTCAGAGCCACCGGCCAATTTGAGGTTGAGAACATCGAGCATGTTTTCTTTGGGAAGCATCTCGTATTTTACTGTATAGCCGGTCATTTCTTTCATTTTTTTGGTAACGTAATAGTCGTTGGGGTCGTAATCGCCGGATTGAATGAGCATGGTCAACACCGGCAGGTCGCCACTGTCAGAGGCAGTTTCCGTTGTGCTTGTTTCAGAGCTATCTTGAGAGGTGGAATTGGCGCCGCTAGCCGACGAGGAGCCAGAGGAGTCCGAAGAGCCGCTGTTTCCGTCACAACCAAACAAGGTGAGTGACATCGCCAAACACAATGCGAGTGCGATGGCCTTTTTCAGGGTTGTTTTCATAGATATTTTACCTCCTAAAAATATATTTCTGGTTCCGCGAGGATCGCGGAACAAAGGCACCGGGAATAAAGGTTATCCTTTGACGGAACCCATGGTAATCCCCTTGACAAAGTATTTCTGTACGAAGGGATATACGATTAAAATGGGAACAGTTACAGCTACAACTGCCGCCGAACGTACTCCTTCTGGAGAAGCGTTCATTTCGTCGTCAACGTTCATTTGCAGGGAATTGGCCATCTGGGAAGACTCAAGGATCATCTCCCGGAGATATAGCTGCAGGGGTTTGAGATCGGGATCCGTAATATAGATCATCGCATTGAAATAGTCGTTCCAATACATGACAAGATAGAACATTCCGATTGTTGCAATCACAGGCGTTGATAGAGGAAGAATGATCCGCAGCAAAATCGTGGGATTAGAAGCACCGTCAATTTTTGCTGCTTCTTCAAGGCTTTCAGGTAGACCTTCATAGTAGTTTTTTACAATCAGCATGTTGTAAACGCTGAGCATGATGGGAAGAATCAAGGCAAAAATGTTGTTAATTAAACCCAGGTTTCTTACCAAAAGATAAGTGGGAATCATGCCTCCGCTGAAAAGCATGGTGAAGACAAAAAATACCAGAATGGGTTTGATAAAAGGAAGGTGCTTTTTGGACAGAGGGTACGCAGTCACCACTGTGATAAGGAGTGATAGAATGGTACCCAGGATTGTGATAATCACAGAAACTTTGAAGGAATTCTGAAATACAGGGGATTTCATGATGCTTCCCAATGTGCCCACCTGAAATTCTACAGGCAGGAAGGTAACCCGTCCCGCAATAACGGCTGATTCAGAACTAAAGGCTTTGGAGACAACATTCAAGAAGGGGAACAGGGTGGCCACTACGGCTAACAGAACCGCGATATAACAAATCACTCGGAGCACAATATCCTGACGCGGATCCTTAATTCTGTTCCTGGTAATCGTTTTCGTTTTCATATGTAATATACCCCATTTCTTTTCGTTACCAGATACTGCGTCCAGAAATCTTCTTACTGACAAAATTCCCTGTAATGGTTAAGACAAAGCCAATGACCGAGTTGAACATTCCCACCGCAGCGGAGAAACTGTATTGCTGTTTTCCAAGACCGATACGGTATACGTATGTTTGAATGATGTCTCCCACTTCGTACACGGCGGGATTGTACATGGTAAGCACTTGATCGAAACCACCGGACATAATGCTTCCCAGTTTTAAAATAAACATAAGAACAATGGTGGAAGCGATCCCCGGTAAAGTAACGTGCCAAATTTGCCTGAGCCGGCTGGCTCCATCAACCCGGGCCGCTTCATAAAGTTCCTGGTCTACTCCCGCGATTGCGGCGATATACACGATCGCGCTCCAGCCCATCTCTTTCCAGGTATCGGTAAACACCAAAACAGTCCGGAACCATTGAGTATCGCTCATGAAAGCGATGGGGTCCCCGCCGAATCCTTTGATGATCTGGTTGACGATTCCGTTGGAAGCGGAAAGAATGTTGATAAAAAGCCCGGAAACGATAATCCAAGATAAAAAGTGGGGGAGATAGACAATTGTCTGAGAGACTTTCTTTACCGGCGTGAAACGGATTTCGTTTAACATAATGGCGAGCAGAATGGGAATGGGAAATCCGAATATGATTTTATAGGTATTGATCAGCAACGTGTTTCGAAAGATCCGGTAGAAATCTGGGGAAGTAAAGAGCCTTTGAAATTGTTCCAGCCCCACCCATTCGCTTCCCAAAAATCCTTTAAATAAATTGAAGTCCTGGAAAGCCATAATCAATCCGCCGATAGGAACATATTTAAAAATAATAAGGTAGATTATCCCTGGAATCAGCAGCAGATATAAGCTGATATTTTTTCGGACGATGGTCATTGTACTGGCATGTCCCCAATTGGCGTCCATTTTTATCCGTGTGCTTTTTTTCACTACAACATCGCCCCCAAAAAAAATCATTTAGCTTCCTTTTGAACATATTCTACAGATTTTTAGGAGAGAAATGAATAGAAGTTATATTCATTTCTGGGATAATATTTATATCTTTATTCTAGAAAAAATTAAAATTGGTGAAAATATTAATGCGGATATGATAAAAATATAAAAAGGTGGACAATCTTTCAAAACAGTGAGGGAAATGGACTCTGTTCACAACTCCATAGTGATTTCCACTTCGGTTCCATTTTCATCAGAATGGAAATGAAATACAGGGGCAGTGCCCAAAAAAAGCTTTAAGCGATCATATATATTGCGCAGACCAAAGCCGTCTTTTCCACCGTTTCGAATGGTGTCCTGTAGATTGCTAACGTCGAATCCCACTCCATTGTCGCAGACCTTTACTTTTGTCAAAGTGTCTGTTTGCTCCACCAGGACCAAAATGTGTCCTTTGCGGTTGCGCTGTTTCAATACGCCGTGAATCAAGGCATTTTCTACAATGGGTTGTATGGACATTTTGGGAAGGATCACATCACGGGTTAGCAGCCGGGTATCAAATATAAAAGTGAATTTTTCCGCATGGATTTCATTTTGGATTTGAAGATATACTCGGCAGAATTCCAATTCCTGGCTCATGTGAATGTTGATATCGCCGTTATTGAGGACCAATCGGAAATATTTTGCTAAAAGGCTGATTTGTCTGGTAGCCACCGTGTCTCCCCGTTTGATGGCAGACCAGTTAATGGTGTCCAAAGCATTGTAGAGAAAATGGGGATTGATTTGAAACTGCATAGCTTTTAGCTGGGCTTTTTTCTCGTTGATTTCTGTTTGTACAGACTGTTCTGTCAGCTCTTTCACCTTTAGGATCAGACGGTTGACGCTGGCGGAGAGAAAATCTAAATTATTGGCTCCCTTTTTTAGGTTTGGTTCCAGCTCATTGATGTTGTAAGCCGCAAGGCTGGCGGTAACTGCTTGAATTTTTCTGTCATAGTGGGTAGTGACGATCAGCACCAAGCACAAAATCACAACAAGGAAGAAAATCGCGAAAAGAACCAGAATCATAATGCTGGTGGTCAAAAAGGACAAAGCTGCGTCTCCTCCCAGTGTGGTGACATTAATGGGGTAGACAATATACCATTGGGAAGGCAAAACCTGGGCATAAGCGTAATAGGTGGATCCTTTTTGAAACACACCCTGGGTGTTTGAAAAATCTTCTACGGCAAATTCATCGATATCAGAGTCCTCTACGCTGGAATAGAGGCTGTTTGCGGAATTGTCCACGATAAAATACCCAGAAGAATCGGACAGGGAAGCGTTCTCCAGGAGCGTGGCAATATTGGAATATTTCATGTCGACTTCCAGATAGGAAATTACCCGGGTGATATCGTTAAAGCTGTAAACAGGGCAGATATACCGAATAGAAGATGGGGTTTTTCCCTTATCTTGTTCGCATATCCAGGTTTGCTGGGAAGGTAATTCTTCGTTTTCGGAAAGCTTATAGATTTCAATGAACGTTTCCATGCTGTGGAAATAGACCATCTGTCCGGAATAACTTTTTTGGTTGTCCACGTATAGCTTGGCTTCCAATCCTGGGGAGATGCTCATTATCTCATCGATAAACCTTTGAATTTCCCGGGTATCCTGGTAGTCAGTATAGATGTCGGTATCCTGCCGAGACAAAATACTTCGCACGCTGCTGTTGCTGCTGATGGTCAGGGAGATATTGGACATTTGTTGGAATTGAAAGGAGACGTTGGAACTGATCTGGGCAACCATGTCTTCTGCAGTTTTTAAGGTGGCGTCCAGCAATTTCTGGTTCATAGTGTGGGACATCAGAAGTAATGCCACAACGGTAGGGATTAAAACAAATAAAAAATATACCAGAACAAATTGAGTCCTCATGGAATTGTTCTGGTATACTTTTCTGAGAAAAGCCCGAATCGTTCGCTTGCCCTGTTTCATGATGTGATCCTTTCCGTTTAAAGATTTAGGTTTTTTCGGTATTGTGAGGGACTGATACCAAAATGCTTTTTAAAGATTCTGGTGAAATATCCGGGATCGCTGTATCCCACCAGATCGCCTACTTCGTTGACTTTGCTTTGTGGATCTCTCAGTAAATCCGCGGCTTTATAAATCCGGATTTTCGAGAGGTAATCCATAATGGTTTGACCGGTGTTTTGTTTGAACAGGGTGCATAGATAGGCCTTGCTGATGTTGATTTGATGGGCCAGCTCGTCTAAAGTCCACTGCTTTGTGTACTCGTTTTGTAATATCCGTTTTACCTGGCTTACCACATTGCCATAGGTTTCGTTTTGAAAGGCCCACATATCTTGGACAGTTTCTCGAAAATAAGAAATCAGGCATTTTTTGATGCCTTCCACATTGGTTTGCCGAAAGATCCGGCTAATGGTATCGTTTTGCTTTTTTAGATTTCCCATGTCCACAGGATTTTGATCGCTAAGCGCTGTGTAGATTTTTTGCACGAAGTGGAAACAAAAACTTTTGATATCTTGTTCGTCGATACCATCAATGGAAAGAAGCTTGATAAACGTTTTTTCCACGTCAGCTTCTATTTTCCCTTCTTCCATGTAATTGACAATATCCAGGTGAAGGTTATCCAGATATTGATACATCAGATCCATATTGGCGCTTGCTTGTTTCTGTTCCTCCGTGGCAATATAGACGCCGCTTCCATGAATAAATTGGTCCCTGTGGACAGATTGTGCCATGCGAAAGGAATTCGCCAATTGGGTGAAACCACATTCCAGGGTTCCCACAGCAATGGAGATGGAGATCTGTAACGTGTCAAACACAGTTGTCCGAACTTTTTCGTAAAATGCGGCAGCTTTTTCTACGGTCAGCAGTGAGCTTTGGATAAATCCCACCAGCTGTTCCTTGTTTTCTTGGCAAACAAACCCGTTCCACTCTTGATCGATCAATTCTGACACGATATTTCCTACGGCAAATGTATAAAGATATTTTTCCTTTTCAAAATTTCCGTCGTAAGGGGTTTTGGATTCCGTAACGTAAAGGATAAAAACCTGGAGAGGCTCGTTCTCGTCAATATTCAACCCGAGAAAATCTAAATCTGTGCGGGTGGATTCGATATTTTTCACCTTGGAGTTGAGCAGGTGTAAAAAATATTTTTCTTTCAAGAGTGGGATGCTGCGGTAGAGGAGAGTTTCCATTTTTCCCAACTCCTCTTTCCGGGCTTTATCCTTATCCAGCCGGGCTACAATCCGCGAAACCGCGTTTTCCAATTCCGACAAGTCAATAGGTTTTAATATATAATCTTCCGGATAAAAGCGCATAGCGGCTTTCAATATTTGGACTTCCGAATAACCGCTTACAAACAGGATAGGGATCCGAACGCCAGCTTCCCACAGTTTTTCCATTAAGACGGTTCCGTCCATATGGGGCATTTTCACATCGCTGATTAAAATGTCAGGACGGCATTCCATGATTTTTTCAAAAGCGATATCTCCATCTTCCGCATCGCCAATGATTTCAATGCCGAACTTTTTCCAGTTAAAATAATGTTCTAACCCATCGCGCACTGTTTTTTCATCATCTACGATAAAAGCTTGATACATCTCCTTTGGCCCCCCAATCGTTTTTATCCCCAGATCTGATAATACAGAAAAGCGGGAAAGCTCATCACTTCCCGCTTTTCATTATAACTTTACAGAGGAAGAAACACAGTATCAACAGTTTTCGCTTTCTGCTTTACAAAGAAGCTTCATAGAGTATAAAGCAAGTTTCTGTTATGATCTACCGATGAATCTTTCTTTTCGCACTCGTTTAATACAGCGCGCCGTTTTTCTTTAACAATTCGTGCAATTCTTGAATATTTACGTTTTTCGGTGAGATAGACTCCTTGATGGCCAAAGATGCGGCCAAGCCTGCTGCTTCGCCCAGACAGCATACAATGGGGAGAATGCGTGTAGAGGCTTGAGCCTCATGGGTTTCGGAAATGCAACGGCCGGCCACAAGGAGGTTGGTGATTTCTTTGGGCAACAGGGAACGGTAAGGAATGGAATAGTATTCTCCTTCCGGGAAGTAATAATGACTTGTGCCGCCCCCCTCTGGGTTGTGAATGTCAATATCGTAATTTCCCAGAGCGATGGAGTCCTCAAACATTTTGCAGGAAACCAGATCGTCTTTATTCAAGACATATTCACCAACCAGTTTTCTGCTTTCCCGAATACCGATTTCCGCTGCGGTAGACAGCAGGCAGGCGTTCTGGAATCCATCAATGTTTTCCCGCAGAAAATCATAAAGTTCAAACACATATTCCCGCACTTCGATTTCAGCCTTGGTCAAGTCTACCGGATCCACAGGGTTGTATTTGACTGCGCGAGTAGAGTTGAAATGAAGAATCCCGTCCATGACGGTGTGGAAAATGAGCACGCATTCATAGTGGTTTTTGATTTTTCCCTGCTCTTTAAATTGTTGATATAGAGGTGTAATCTTATCCCGGTTTGCAATATATTTTTTAAGATCCACGTTGCCTAAGCGGAAACACAGAGTCATTGGCTGGCAAAGATGATCCTGTTCCCGGCCCAGCATATATTCGCAGCCGGCCAAAGTCCCCAGATTCATGTCACCGGTGGTGTCAATAAAAACATTTCCCTCAATGTTCCAAATACCAGAGGGACTGGCTACCTGAATGGAAGTGATTTTTCCGTCTTGGGTTTCAGCGCCAACAAGGCAGCAATGATAGAGGAGATGAACGCCACTCTCGATAGCTTTTCGGTTGAGAATGAGTTTTAAATATTCCTCATGAAAGGTGTTGACATTGGTGTGTTTTCTGTCTGGCTGATATTTATCGGCAAAACGGTTTAGCTCATCACGGATTTCCAAGAAGATTCCTTGGGAAAGTTCAGTGAAAACACCATTGATTTTAGTGGCGTTTACCATAAACGGATTTACCAAGGAATTTCCGATAGCTCCCCCAAGAGAGTTGCCCTTTTCAATTAAAAGTACGTCTATGCCTTCGCGCGCAGCGGCAATAGCAGCGGCAGCTCCTGTCAATCCTCCGCCCACAATCACAACGTCATGTTTCATAATAAATGTTACGCCTCCCTAGTGTGGATTTCTCCTTTATCATCGCAAATAAGAAGACTTTTTGCAATGCACTGGATTTGAAACAGTAGGATAATCTTTTGAAATCCCAGGGTAGAAATGCAATCGTGTGGCATGGGACGTAAAAACAAAACGCAAATAAGATGTTTCGAATATTGCCAACTTATAAAAGCTTCACAGGTTCAACAGTACTAAAGCGGCTAAGATCATCCCCACTGCACCCAATTGGCGGCGGTTAAGCCGTTCCCGGAACAGGAAAAAGCTTGCCAGGCTGATGACCAAAATCACCCCCACGCTGTAAGAGGGGTAAACGAGAAAGGCGGGAAGTTCTGTAAGGGCCGCCAAAAGCAGCCGGGAAGAGAGAAAATTGGGAATTCCAACCAGAACCCCAAAGAAAATATCCCGGCGTGTAATGGTTTGCCGTTCTTTGATCAGCAGTACCAGGGTGAACAAACCGGCAAATAGGAAAATGTAAAACACGAAAAGTCCATCATCTTGCCGTCGGCCCAATTGCGTGAAAATTTTAGACATACTGTCGCTGGTTCCGTTGAGTAGCAAAGTTAACACCAGAGGCAACAAATAAATGCTTTTGGCTGCTGGAGAGGTTTCCTCTTTATTGGGGAGCCCATTCATTACCACCGCAGCTGCGACCGCCAATACGACCCCTAAAACTTGTACGAGAGTGGGACGCTCCCCAAACAACGCTACGGACAACAGGATCGGTACCAGCACACCTAAACGGGTAAATACAGAAGAAAGGATCGCTCCGTTTTTGTGGATACTGTATCCGTTAGCGGCGAGGGACGCCAAATAGAAAAAGCCTGCTATCGCTCCCAGCCAGAGAGGGGCTACATCGCCGTTGTATAAAGATTTGGGTTGCATGGTGGCAAAAGCCAGCAAAGCGCAGGTGACATAGTTGATAAAGTATACCCCATAAGCGTAGCTGGAGTTCAAATATTTCAGGACGATAGCCAGCACAGAGCTGGATAGCAAGGCCAAAAGCAGGAAAAGCATGTTTTTACCCCTTTCACGGTTTAACAGGAACTTATTTACTATACATTATTTCGACAAAAAATTCAAAGGAATTCGACAATGAATTAGGGTATCTAAAGTGACAAATTAGACTATGCCTGCATTGGGTGATTACTGCATGTAAAAAGGCGGCGTGAGGTTTTTTATGAGCGAAATCCTTTTTAGCATGGTTAAATATTCGTTCCAGAGTGATCAGATGAGTTTACCCGGTATGTCGTTGACGAGGTGCAAGAATTTGCCGTATAATAGTTCTAAAATAAAACAGAAAATGGACGTAGGTCATGGGGGAAAGGACAAGCTTTTCTCCCGGAAAGCAGCAAAAAGCAGAGGAGTATGACGCCTCGCGGGAGGCCTTTTTTGTTTTTCAGGATCTACCTGTGGAAAAAACAGCGTTTTGTCAATCGCTGATGGAAATGAGAAAGCTTGCCAAAGTAAACTGGAGGGGAACCATGAAAATTCTCGTTTTAAACGCCAGTCCGAAAGGACAGAATTCCACCACCGTTCACACGGCTTTGTATTTACAGGCCCTTTATCCAGAACACCAGTTTGTTTTTTTACCGGTAGGGCAGCGGATCAAACAGTATGAGCAGGATTTTTCACCAGTTCGGGAAGCGCTTCTTCAGGCGGAATGCGTGCTCTTTTGTTATCCTGTTTACACTTTTATTGCCCCTTATCAGCTCCACCGGCTGATTGAACTGATCAAAAACGACGGGGTGGATCTTTCTGGAAAATTTGCGTCGCAGATCACCACCTCGAAGCATTTTTACGACGTGACCGCTCACCGGTATGTGGAAGAAAACTGTATGGATCTGGGTATGAAGGTGGTGCGGGGGCTTTCAGCTGATATGGAAGACTTGCTGACTCCAAAAGGTCAAAATGAGGCACGGGATTTTTTCGATCAGCTGATATTTTCCTGTGAGCACGGGTTGTATGTTACCCCACTTTCCAAAGCACCAGCCCGGGAACAAGGGGAGTATCAGCCGGTTTTGAGGGATACCCCCAAGAGCCGGGAGAAAAGTGTGGTAATAGTGACCAACTGCGCTGCCGAGGACCACAACCTAAGGAATATGATTGCTGATTTTCGCGCTGCCTTGCCTTACGAAAGCAAGGTGGTGAATCTGCGGGAGTTTCCCTTTGCAGGCGGGTGTTTAGGGTGTTTTGGGTGCGCCATCACTGGAACATGCGTGTATAAGGATAGGTTTGACCAGTTTCTCCGCAATACCATTCAGACGGCAGACGGGTTTGTGTACGCGTTTACCATTTCGGATCACTACACCCATTCCAGTTTCAAATGCTTTGACGACCGGCAATTTTGCAATGGGCACCGCACGGTGACCCAGGGGACGCCCATCGCCTACGTGATCAGCGGAGATTACAGCTATGAGCCCAACCTGCGCATGATTGTGGAAGGACGCAGTGAGGTAGGCGGCAACTACTTGGCTGGTGTGGCTACAGATGAGAGAAATACGGCGGAAGACCTTCAGAAGGTAGCGGAAGGCTTAGCTTTCGCTATGGACCATCAGCTTACCCGTCCTGCGAATTTTTATGGAGTGGGGGGCATGAAAATTTTCCGAGACTTGATCTACGTGATGCAGGGGTTGATGAAGGCCGACCACAGATTTTATAAAGCCCACGGGATTTACGATTTTCCCCAAAAACAGTGGAAGCGTATTTGGCAAATGCGGTTGGTAGGTGGGCTTATGGCGATTCCGTCGGTGCAGAAACAGGCGAAGGGGAAGATGACGCAAGCGATCGTGGGCCCCTATCAAAAAGTGGTGGAACAAGCGAAAAAGACCAAGACCAATAGCCAGCTGTGAGCCTGGCTATACAAGGAGGAACCTGCATTGCCCAGTGAGAACCTGTGGAAAAAAGAATATGGAAAAAGTCTTGCCTCCCTCCACTTGGCGGTGATGCTGTTTGGACTCTCCTCGGTTTTGGGACAGTTTGCCGATGCTCCTGCCGTCCTTGTGGCAGGAGGTAGGGTGATTTGTTCTGGGATTGTCCTGCTGGTTCTCTCTCTGGTGGCCAAAAGTTCCTTGAAGCTTCATTCCGGCAAGGATTACGCCATTGCTTTATGTGCTGGAGTCGTGCTGGCCATTCATTGGACCACCTTTTTTCAGTCCATTCAAAGTTCTTCTGTAGCGATTGGAACCATTACCTTTTCTACTTTCCCGCTTTTTCTCACGTTTCTGGAACCTCTGGTGTTTCGGGAAAAGATCCATGTCCGCGCTGTGGTTAGCGCAGTTGTGCTTTTATTGGGCGTTGCCATTACAATTCCGGAATTTTCTTTAGAAAATCAAACTACGGTGGGGGTGCTTTGGGGAATGGTGTCCAGTTTGGCTTATGGGGTATTGTCTTTGGCCAACCGGCATCTTTCCCAGGAATATCCTGCCAGAACCGTATGCCTTTACGAGCAGGGAACCGCCGCCGTTGTGCTGCTTCCGGCGTTCTTTCTGGTGGAGGTCCAGTGGACTGCTTCCACAGTGTTGTCCATCGTGACCATTGGGGTGGTTTGTACTGCGTTAGCCCATTCCCTCTATGTGTCCGCCCAACGGAAGGTGAGGGCGCAAACCGCCGGGATTATCTCGGGTATGGAAACCGTGTACGGTATTGTGTATGCCATGCTGCTTTTGGGGGAATTTCCCACCCTGCGGGAATTGGTGGGTGGGGTGGTGATTCTGGGGACCGCTCTGGTTTCATCACTTTATTCCGCCCGGGAAACGTTGAAAGAAACTTCTGGCAAGAGAGCTGAAAGGGAAAGGTAGCTTCATTCAAATTGGGTGTGTTTTCAACCGTACCAATTGCCTCCCAGTCCTTGGGGAAAGTAGCGTGGAAGAGACCGTAACGAGGTGAATTTTTAAATCCCAGAAAGGGTGCAAACGCGGTTTGAACATCTACAGCGCTCCGGATACCCTAAGCGACTGCAGAACATCGGTAGCTCAGGAAAGGTTCCTGGAAGAAACGCAGAGGGTATTCTATAAAGGGAAAAATGAACCTGTAAAGTAAAATGGCTTTTCGATTTTTTGTATTTCATCATGTGGGAAAAACTTGACAATTTTGGAAAGAAGAATATAAACAAGGTAGTTGGCTGCATGCTGGTTGTGGAAGTATGTAAAAATCGTAGGAATCTTGTGAAAGTTTTAGTGTATATTGGCAAACGGCTTGCAAGACGGAAAATAGAATGGCAAATGTAAAAAGGGCCTTAGCTTTACATTTGCTTTGTTTTTTCTTGCTGAGTTAGTCCAGGCTTCTAAAGTGGAATGTGTGGGTGGCAGCTGATTGCCAGGTGTTTCCAGACATGCTGTCTGTTTTTTATGCGTACGTTGGCGACGGGTTCCGGAGAGTATCAAGGAGACGGTTTTTTGCTTTGGAACTGCCGTTGGATAGGGGAAGGGAGATGGGAAATGGGTAAAAAGCTGGGCGTAGGAGAAGTGTTCGCCATTCTGCTGGGAGCCATTATTGGCTGGGGCTCTTTTATGCTGCCAGGCACTCAGTTTTTGCCTCAGCCTAGGTGGCTCCACTCGTTCTTGGCAGTCCATGGCTTTGGAATGCATGCAGGCAACCACCTTCACCAACAGCTTCAAGGTGGTTGATATGTACATGGCCACACAGGTTCCTGCTCCGGCACAGGTTTTGCTGTATGAAGAAAAAATTGCCCGTGCCCGGGAAATGGGCGTAAATGTGATGAAGGCTTTGCAGACAAAGCCGGAAGACAGAAAGTGGCTGGGCGATCCTGATTATGGTTGGTGCCCCAACTGCCACAGCAACGCACTGTGTTTGGGCCAGCCCCAGTGGAAGGGACTGCAATATCCGGTGGAGTGTGTGGTATGCGGCGCCGGTGGCGACCTGGAGCGTGGGGAAGACGGAAGATGGAAGTTCGTCATTGCCGAGAACGGTCTGGAGCGTGACCGCACCACGGAAGAAGGCCGTGGGGTACACTGCGATGAGATTGCGGAAACCCAGGGGGGATTCTTTATGGATCCCAAGAAGCGGGAAGAAGTGGCGGCCAAATTGCCCAAGTATAAAAATCTGAAGTTCCCGGAACTGGATTGATTACGGATTTATAAATCATTCAAATAACAAACTAAACAGAAAGAGGGAAACAGTATGAAATTCGAACATTTGCTGAGCCCGATGAAAGTGGGAAACCGGGTCTACAAGAACCGGATTGTGAGCGCTCCCATGGCGTTTAGCCTGATTGCTCAGAACCCCATTGCGGCGGAAGTGTCCTACCGGAAGCTGGAAGGCCCTGCTAAGGGCGGCAACGCCTGTGTGATCCTGGGTGAGACGGACATCAACTTCCGGGATGCTGTCCGGATCCCCGGTTTCCGTCCCTTCGACTTTGCCAAGCCCGAAGAAGACATGGAGACCTTCAACGCGGTGAAGACCTATGCGGACCGGATCAAGAAGCATGACTGCATTGCCCTGGCAGAGCTGGTGCACCCTGGCAAGGAGAAGGTGCCCTTCAACGACCAGCAGGAAGCCATCGGCCCTGTTGCTTGCGTGAACTCTGCCGGTGTTCCCGTGCGCGCCATGACGAAAGAGGACATGGACCGCATCGCAAACGATTTCGCAGTGGCCGCTACCTACATGCAGAAGGCTGGTTTTGACGGAATCCTGGTCCACGGCGGCCACGGTTTCATCTTCACGCAGTTCCTTTCTCCCTTGATCAACACCCGTACCGACGAATATGGCGGTTCCCTGGAAAACCGGGCAAAGTTCCCCATTCAGATCTGCAAAGCCATTCGCGAGGCAGTAGGCCCCGACTTCCTGTTTGAGCTGCGCATCGACGGAACCGACCACCAGCCCGGCGGCATCACCCCCGAGGAGACCGGCCGGTTCATTCAGATGGTGGAGCAGTACCTGACTTCCGTGCACATCACCTGTGGTATTTATGAGGAGTCTGTCAAGTCCGGCACCGAGTCCAGCATGTTCCATAAGCACGGTTTGAACATTGAGCAGGCTGCCATTGTGAAGAAGTACACTTCTCTGCCGGTAGGCGCTGTTGGCGGCATCAACTCTCCCGAGCAGGTGGAGCAGGCCATCGCTGAAGGCAAGATCGATTTTGCCGTGTTTGGCCGTCAAATGCTGGCCGACCCCAACTTTGCTCGGAAGTGCATGGACGGGGACGAAGCTCAGATTCGCCGCTGCTTGCGGTGCTACAAGTGCTTCCCCGGTTCTCCCGAGGAAGGCTATGACGATCTTCCCTTTAACAGCGAAGAGCTGGCCGTGTATGTGGGCCATTGCACCATCAACCCCATGGCCCATCTGCCCTTTGACATTGACCAGCTTCCCCCCGCGGAAAAAGGTCCTCAGAAGGTGCTGGTTATCGGCGGCGGTATCGCTGGTCTTCAGGCAGCCATCACTGCTGCGGACCGTGGCCACAAGGTCACCCTGGTGGAAAAGTCCGATAAGCTGGGCGGCTTGCTGTACTTCACCGATGTGGATATTGACAAGCCTGACCTGCGCAACTTCAAGGACATGATGATCCGGGAAGTAAAGCGGCACAACGTGGAGATCTTGATGAATACCGAGGCCACTCCCGAGTTTGTCAAGGAGTTCGGCGCCGACGCCGTGCTGATTGCCACCGGTTCCAAGCCTTCCTGCCCTCCCATCAAGGGGATTGAAAACGCCAAGCAGGCCATGGCTGTGTATGACGGGACCTGCGAGCCCGGCAAAAAGATCGTGATGATCGGCGGCGGTCTGGTAGGCTGCGAAACCGGTTTGTACCTGCAAAAGACCGGCCATGAGGTGACGGTTGTGGAAATGCTGGACCGTGTGGCCAACGAATCCTTCGGCATGTACCGTGAAGCTCTTGTTTGGGAGATGGAGAAGAACCACATGACCATGCTGCCCAAAACAAAGTGCTTGGAGATCACTCCCCACAGCGTGAAAATCGAAAATGCCGATGGCGTTCAGGAACTGGAAGCTGACACAGTGCTGTATGCCCTGGGTATGAAGTCTGTGGATTACAGCGCTTTGAAAGAGGCTGCTGGAGACGCCCAGGTGTATGTGATTGGCGACGCCATTCACCCTGGCAAGGTGGACCAGTGCACCAGAACCGGATATATTGCCGCTCTGAAGATCGGTGCCAGCGAGGAATCCATCAAATTTATTCAGGAATAAGAATTTCAACATCAGAAACGGAAAAAGCATAAAGAAAGAAACCGGAAAAGTCTTGTGGCTTTTCCGGTTTCTTCTTGTCACACACTAAGAATTACAGATTGTCCCGATTCTCCTTGTATACCTCAGGAAGAATGGCGGCCAGGTTGGTGAATTCCTTGATGTTGTGGGCGAACAGTCCCTGGGGAACAATGGGGGGAACGCTGACACCTTCGGGAAGGGCGCTGGAAATCACCCCGTCTTTCCGGGTCATTCCGATCCAGAAACGTGAGCAGAACATGACGCCGTCCTGAAAAGGATACCACTTGTGAGTCATAGCCGCGGCGCAGCTGCTTTCTCCCACAGCGCAAACCAGGGAGCTGCAGGTATCTGTGCCAATAAGGCTTTCGTCGTACCCAAAATCCTTGGGACGCAGGAAATTCAGTTTCAGAAATTCCGGGCCGGGACCTACGTCTTCCATGATATAGTGGCTGACACCCCAGGTTTTCTGATTCATGGGTACAGCGGGGTCACAGACGTAACCCACACGGTCGGCCCGGGCAAAATAATGGTCTTCCGGATCCCAGATCTTATAGCGCAGATCAGAGCCAACACTGTGCCAAGGGAACCACCAGTCCAGCATTTCGGAAGTGACGCCAGGCATGTAGGTGGTGTTGCAGACAAAGCCGGTGCCATCTTCCAGGACGCCGAAGCCGGTTTGGCAAAAATCTGTATCATTTCCCGCAAGGAACAGATCCTTTTTCTCAAAGGGGACTGCGGGAAGCTTGGAAGGACCCTGGGCCAGGATTGCCAGTTTCTCCTCTGGAATGGGAGCCAGGGGCTGCTCAAAGAAACGGTAGTAGGACAATTGCTTTTCTTCTTTGCTTACGCTTACTTTTTTCATAATCATTCACCTCGTTTAAATTTTTGAACAAGAGAACGGGCCATTTTTTTCTGGAATAGATCCACAAACGCGCCCACATACCAGACGCCCACCAGCATAGCGGCGCCAATCTGTAAAGGCAGGGTACCGGATTCCCGGATCCCCACTGGTGACAGAACGGTCAACCCAATGGCCCAGCCGCAAAGCCAGGCAGGGCAGAAAATAAATTTGGGGATCAGTCCGGAAATCAGGACAGCCAATCCGCCGAACAGAAACAGAGTCACAAACAGTTCCAGGCTTTCGGAGAAGGGAAGCATGTCCATGATTTTCAACGCCAGCACAGCCCACAGATCCCCCAGGAGAAATCCTACAGAGATCTTGACGGCGTCCGACCGTTTGTTTCCATTGGTGGCGTAAAGGCCAGCACAGATCAAAGCCACTGCGCCGGTGGTGATGTTCAGATGGGGCGCCAGAACCGCCCACAAAGGCGGGAAAAGGGCAATTGAAAAAGCCAAAGTCCATACGTCTGCGTTTAACCTGTGTTTCAAGTGAAATCCCCCTCGATCATAGTTGGCAATGGTTGTCCATGAAAATAATACACGATGGTTTTGGGGTACGTCCAATAGCTTTTTTTGAGAGTTTCTATTCCAAATCGTAATGGATTATGCTATAGTGATTTTAAAAGGATCCCCCCAACTTGTGTTGGCGGTTTGGGCAGAGTTCGGGAAAAACAATCAAAGGCAGAGAAAGAGCATGTTTAAGATCAGTCTTACAGAAATGCAGATATTGCTTTTAGCGGCGAAATATAAAAATTTTTCAAAGGCCGCGGAAGTCCTGTTTATCTCCCAGCCCATGGTTACCAAGTGTGTCAAGCATTTGGAATCGGAACTGGGAATTCAGTTGTTTGAGCGGGTCCACCGGTCAGTGGAGCTTACCTGCGCCGGGGACTATTTGACCAAGCGTTGGAAATCCCTTTTGGCGGAGATCGAGGCTTCTGTTCACGATGCTCAGGAGTTGTCAGTATCCGGCCTTTCCCTGATCCGCGTGGGAGCTTTAGAGGGGTACGGATTTGAGGAGTTTTTGGAAACCTATCTTTTGCCCTTTGAAGAATCCCACCCGAAAGTCCATATTGACTTCAATCTCTATTCTTTGCACGAATTGCGGGAGCAGATCGAAAATCTGGACGTGATTTTTTCCAATAACCTGGAATATGAGGGGGAAAGGGATCACGGGTTTGTGAAATTGGATACTCTGGAATTCTGTCTTGCAGTATCCAAAGAACACCCCTTTGCCCGTAAAAGGGGGATCACCATGAAGGAGCTTGGCCATGAGAAGATCCTGGTATTTTCTCCCCGGACCTCGCCGGTAGCCATGGGACAGGCGTCCAGGGCTTTTGAGGATCAAGGGGTTATGCCCCAGTTTATTCCTGTGGAAAACGCGTCCAGTCAATTGATGAGGGTCAGTTATAATCAGGGCGTGGCAATTATTCCACCAGCTTCGGCTGTGGGCTATGAGAAAAAGATTTCCCTGATCCCCATTCGGGATTTTCCGCTGGAAACATATCGTCTGGCTATGTACCGTCCACAAAAAGTGTCGGCCGCTACACAGAAATTTCTGGAATATCTGGAAAGCTCGTTTGAAAGGTGAGGCTTTTCTGGAAAACTGCCGCATGCCATAGAAGGCGGTTAATTCGGGTGCGATGCATCACTGCTGGGCGAGAATTTGAAATCCCTGTTGTGCACGAACGACTAAAAAAGGTGGGATTTCTGGAGTGGAAAGGAATTGAAATTTCGGGATAAGAAATTTTAAGCGCATGATTTGTGGTAGAGTGAGACCAAAACGCGAACAGCTGCGGGAAAGCAGTAAAAAACTTACGGGGGGAATTGGTTGTGAGCGGGAAATTTTGCCCGGAATGTGGTGGGAAACTGATCGAAAAAGAGCTGGAAAATGAGGGTTTGGTGCCATTTTGCCCCGCGTGTGAGCAGTACCGGTTTTCCATGTATAATGTGGCGGTGAGCATGATTGTCATCAATCGGCAGACCGATCAAATTTTGTTGATCAAGCAATATGGCAAGCCCTTTTACATTCTGGTTGCCGGGTATGTCAACAGGACGGAGACATTGGAACATGCCGTGGCAAGGGAAATCAAAGAGGAAACGGGCATGACCGTATCCCACATCAAATTCAACCGAACCAACTTTTTCGAACCGTCCAACACCTTGATGTGTAATTTTACAGCCTTTGTGGACGATGATTCTGAACTTTCGGTCAATGGGGAAGTGGACGAGTATCAGTGGTTTTCAAAAGATGAGGCGCGCAAAGCTATTTTGCAAAATAGCTTTGCTTCCAACTTCTTAAACGCCTATCTGAATG
>DXXH01000009.1:19898-20899 GCA_019416395.1 Clostridiales bacterium | reverse complement strand
CTGAATGAGTAAGCTTTGCCACGGGAATAAAACCATTGCTATGATAAAAGCCATCTGGAAGAATCGCCTTCCAGATGGCTTTCTCTATGTATTCTAAATCACTGGCTGAGAGACGTGGCAACAAGATGGGACATTTAGCCCCGGACGCTTGCCTGGATTACCATAGCCGTTTGGCCGGGAGCCGGTTCTATGCGGTAACAGCCCACACAGGCGGGAAGAATAAAGGTTTCAGCGTAGTGTACGGGGAAGGGGGGGAAACTTCCGTCGGGGCTGGTGACCATTGCTTCCCGGCCTTCCACCAGGTTTAGCATGTTGACGCTTCCCTTGGTGTCCAAGAGTACGGGCTTGGAAAATTCCACCCGGATTGTTTCGATAAATTCCCGTTCGTGAAGGCCGGTACGCTCTACCCGCAGGCCCTCTTCCTGGGAAAGCACTTGTGTTTGGCCCACCAGGTTTTCCATCACCCACTTGGTATCCCGATCCCATTGGATATTCCTGGCTCCGTGCTCCAGGTGAATGGGGCGGGGGGGACCGTCCAGTCCAAGCCGGCCCCAGTCCCAGAGCTTAAAGGTGAAAATATAGGGTGTGGCGCTGATTTCCAACACCATGGCCCCAGCGCCGGAACAGTGAACAGTCCCGGCGAGGATCAGCAGGTGATCGTGCTTTTTGACGGGGATCTTATTCACATATTTTTCCGCCGGGAAAGAAATTTCTCCTTTTTCCCCACGGCGCAGGTCACGAAGCATGTCCTCTTTCTGGATCCCCTCACGTAACCCCAGGTAAACGCAGGTCCCGGCAGGATCGGCGTCCAAAATGTAATAGCTTTCGTCTTGGGTGTAACGCATGTTGAATTGTTCCTGGATATATTCCGTGAGGGGGTGAACCTGCAAGGAAAGGTTTTGCCCGCCCATGGTGTCCAAAAAGTCAAAGCGAATAGGAAACTCTGTGCCAAAGCGGGCATGGACCCGCTCTCCCAAAAGCTGGCGGGGCTGGTAGAACAC
>DXXH01000009.1:17901-19888 GCA_019416395.1 Clostridiales bacterium | reverse complement strand
CAGCAAGAGGCTGTTTTCTTCCGGAACACCGTCAAAACTCCAGGCGTAGTTCTTTTCACTGGGATCTAACCCGCAGACTTTTTTCATCCACTGGCCACCCCATACACCGGGATCAAAATAGGGTTTGACCCGGAAGGGACGGTGGCTGACTTGGCGCAGCCCCTGGCGAAAAGCCTCGCCCGTGACCAGTACAGGAGCGCCTTTGGTATTGGTGTCCAGTAAAAAGTCAATTCGCTTCATCAGGCGCTTTTTCAGTTTGTCCGCCAGCCGCCACTCGATAAAGAACCCCCGTTTGTACTTGGCCAGAATGGGAGCGTCTGCATTTTCCGTGTTCCAGTTGGACATTCCCTTCCGGTAACGCAGCTGGATCTCCCACCGGGCCATATCACAATAAATGAGGCAATCTGCCGGGCAGGAATCATCACATACCAGACTGGCTCCTGTGCCGTACACGATGGCAAGTCCTTTTTCCAAGGAAAGCACTTTCTGCCGTGCAGCGTGCAGCTTTTCGGGTAGAAAATAGTAGTCCAATGTTTTGGTGGTCAGGACACCAAATACCCGGTCGTCTGTCAGGTCATCTTGCAGCTTGGCGTCCAGCTCCGCTCCGCTGAGCGCGCAAGTGTCCGCTTCAATCATTAAGGAAGGGGAAAGCCCTTCCAGCAGCCCTCGGATCTCCTCTTTATCCGCCCCGGGATAGAGTTCCACAGCGAGTACCGTTTTTTCTTTGGATCCGGTAGCAGCTCGAATTGTGTTTTGAATGGCTGGGGCACCGCTCCACACCTGATCGTCAAAGCCAGTGATTTTTGTTTTGGGAAATTTATCATAGTTGCTTTCATATACCATGGGGATCCCTCGTTTTTCCGAAATTTAGTAATGCGTAGTAAGCCCCCAGAAAAGCGGAGCGGGAAGTGTCTTGGGAAAGGGCACAATGGATTGCCCGTTCCCGGCAGGTTTCTTCCAAGGGCTGGCCAAACAGCTCCCAGCTTTTCGTGATTTGTCCCCCCAGCAGTATCAGCTCCGGCTGGAACTTGTCCAGGAACGGCGTTATGCTTTCTTGAAGCGTTTGGCCGAAACGGCGGTAAACTTCTTGGGCCTTTTGGTCTCCGGCAAAACAGCGCTGGGCCAGGGCCTTCCCATCGAGAGGTTCCCCCAGCAGCTGCTGGCTCAAAGCGGTCAGGCCCCGGCGGGAGAGGTAATCGTCTATGATGGAATCCCGGAAAGGTGTATCATAGATCCAGCCGTTGCGGGGAACACCGGGAGTTTCCGGGGGAGCCGGGTTTCCGTCAAGCAAAAAAGCGGAACCGGCTCCTGTGCCGATACAAAGGGCCAGCGCCCGTTGACAGGAAGCATGTCCCCCGTAGTGGTATTCCCCCAAAGCGAAAGCTTCCGTGTCATTGAGGAAAACCAGGGGACTATGGGGAAGAAACCATTTGGCAAGGGGGGAAGAGGCAATCGATTCTCCCAATGTCTGGCGTAGGTTTACCCCATAGATAGAGTCATATTTGGCGATCCCATGGATCCGGCAGATCCCCGCAGGATAGTCGAACTCACCGGGAAAGGCAAAGCTTACGCCGGTGACCTGCTTTTCGTGGTCGGGGATCGCTTGGGTTGTGGTAGTAAGGATCTGCAAGAAATTTTCCAAGATAGTCTCTCGGTCGTCCTGGGAATGCGCGTCAAAAATCCCCAGCGTGGCTGGTTCCAGGATTCCCCCTTCCCGGACAGCACAGGCTTTGATCTGGGTGCCACCAACGTCAAGAGTAAGTGCGTAACGCATAGGCGTCTCCTAATTGTAAATCTGCAGTCAGAGGGCGCTGAAAAAGCAAAAGCCAGCGGTGCCCTTGTGGTTATTTCTATTGGTAAGTGATATTTTTATTGTAGCTTCTCTCTTGGGGAAAAGCAAGCGGCAGATTTACGCTAATACCTTTGATTTTGGATTGTTTTCTTTGCTTTTTAGAAATATTTTTATGGTAAAAGTGCAGAGTGGATG
>DXXH01000009.1:0-17891 GCA_019416395.1 Clostridiales bacterium | reverse complement strand
CCCGGTGAATGCAGGGAGGAGACTTTTGCCGGCTGGCCTTGGAGAGAAACGTAGATTTATAGATTAGTTGATGAGGAGTTGTATGGAATGGGAACCATTAAAAAGGTATTTGTGATTCACAAAACCCATTTGGACATCGGTTTTACAGATTCCGCAGAGAAGGTTCTGGAGCGTTACGTGGACACGTTTATTCCCGGCGCTATAGAGACGGCCCGGATTTGCAATCAAGACGGGAAGAAAAACTTTGTGTGGACGGTGGGTTCGTTTTTGATCGAGTATTACCTGGAGCACGGAAAGAAGCCGGAACGGTTGATTCAGGCCATCGAAGACGGGGTGATTGCCTGGCATGGCTTGGCAGTAACCACCCATACTGAATTGATGGACGGGGATCTGCTTCGCTACGACTTGAGCATCAGTCAACGTCTGGACCGGCGTTTTGGCCGTTCCACAATTGCTGCCAAGATGACCGACGTGCCTTCCCATACCCATGCTTTAGTGCCCTATTTGGCAGAGGCAGGGATCCAGTACTTGCATGTGGGGGTAAATGAGTCTTCCAAGATGGTGAAACTGCCGCCCTTGTGCCGGTTGCAGTATGGGAATCAGGAGATTGTCCTGGATTACGCCGGTTCTTATGGAGGCGCCAGTTCTTTTGGAGAATATGCCTTGGAATTTGCCCATACCCAGGACAATATGGGACCGCCGCAGCCTGAGGACGTTTGGGAAGAGATGCGCAGGTTGCAAGAGAAATATCCCGGGGCAGAAATCGTTTCCGGGACCATAGACGAGTTTGCCCGGCTGGTGTTGGCCCATAAAGAGGAATTGCCCGTGGTTACTCAGGAGTTGGGCGATACATGGATTCACGGAGTTGCCAGCGACCCCTATAAGGTGGGTGCCTATCAGGAGCTGCTGCGGTTGAGAAATCAGTGGAAAGCTGAAGAGCCTGGAGCCGTGGATACTCCCCAGTGGAGAGAGATGTGCCGGAATCTGATGTTGGTGTGTGAACATACCTGGGGAAGGGACTCCAAGCGTTGGTTCTCCGACTACCGCAATTGGGAGAAAAAAGCTTTCCGAGCCGCCCGGAAACGGGACGTGATCACCAAGGAAGATGTGATGCCGGCAGGAGACCAGCTGCGGGAAGCCACGTTGCAGCAGCCTACTTTTCTGCAAGGGCAGTGCCGTTATTTCACGTTGGAGCAGTCATGGGAAGAACAGCGGGCCTATCTTGATGGGGCGGTGAAAGCTTTGCCCTCTTCACTGCGGCAGGAAGCGGAAGAGAGGCTAAAGGCTTTGCGTCCTACCCAGCCCCCTTTGTGCCAGAACCCCACACAGGATCGGGAATTTTCCATCAACGGGTATCAAGTGGCTGTGGACAAGGACGGAAGCTTGCGGCTGTTGGGCACTCCGGACGGCAGGACTTTTTCCAATGCCTGGCTGGGCCGGTTTGTCTACCAAGTGTACAGCGCCAAGACAGTGTCGGATAACCTGGAAACCTATAATCGGAATCTGGAGCATACCCGGGTGTGGGCGGAAGGTGATTTCGCCAAGCCTGGCCTAGATCAGGTAAACGGCTTGGAAGACCGCAGCTTTTCCTATACGGTGGACCAGGTGGAGCGGCAAGACAATACGCTTTGCGTGTGGTTAAAGTGTGAGCCCATTGCAGGAGAAACGTATGGTGCCCCCCGGCAGGTGGTGATTTCCTATACGTTTGGGGAAAGAGTGGCTATCCGGTTGGAGTGGTTCCAGAAGGATGCTAACCGGATTCCAGAGGGAATATTCTTTGGAATGGGCCTGGAAGGACTGGAAGCAGAGCAGCTAAGGCTAATGAAGCTGGATTTACCGGTTGCGCCCTACTGTGTGAGGGAAGGTGGCAACCGGAAACTGCATGTGGCTCCGATGGTTGAGTGCGGAAGGGTCAGGCTGGAAAGCCTTCATGCTCCCCTGCTTTCAGTGGGGGGAACCCACCTGTACGATGAGAATGAGGAGTATGGCGATTTAAAGCAGGGGTTGTATTATCTGCTGCTAAACAATCGCTGGAACACCAATTTCCGTCTGTGGTATGGAGAAAATGCCCGGTTTGATTTCCAATTGACTTTATAATAAACCGCAGCCATGGGCTTGAAATTCTGGGAAGGGAAAAAGGCAAACTTGATTTTGGCCCTGGAAAACAGTGACAGCTTTGCCCAGACCCATGCGGCCATTGGAAAGTGCAAAATGTGTTTTGATTTAGAAAAGGGTTTGCTTTCAATATAGCACTGGATCCCAAATGTGGACGGAAGAAAAACGATATGATATACTACCAGATAGGTTAAATTGGTCAAAAGAAACGGGGGAGAAAGTAAATGAAAGTTTTATTGATCAACGGAAGTCCTCGGGTAGGGGGGAACACGGCAATCGCCTTGAGTGAGATGGAGAAGATCTTCCGCGAAGAGGGAATCGAGACAGAGACTGTTCAAGTGGGGAATAAAGCTGTTCGAGGGTGTGTAGCTTGTCTTGCCTGTGCGGAAAAGGGAAAATGTGTTTTTGACGATTTGGTCAACGAAACGGCTCCCAAATTTGAGCAAGCCCAGGGCTTGGTGGTTGCCAGCCCGGTATATTATGCGTCCGCAAATGGAACATTGATTTCTTTTTTGGACCGGTTATTTTATAGCACGCCCTTTGACAAGACCATGAAGGTGGGTGCTGCCGTTGGGGTAGCCCGCCGTGGAGGCGTCTCGGCTACCTATGATGAGTTGAACAAATACTTTGCTATTTCCGGAATGCCTATTGCCACGGGGCAGTATTGGAATGCTGTTTACGGCGCCGCTAAGGGAGAGTCTGCCCAAGACGCGGAAGGCATGCAGACCATGCGTACTTTGGCTCGGAATATGGCTTTTTTGATGAAGGCGATTGCTTTGGGAAAAGAGCGGTACGGCGAACCGAAACGGGAGCCTTTCCAGCGGACTAACTTTATCCGGTAAAAAGCAAGGATAGATGGTGGAATAAGATGAAAGAAACCAGGGCCGGGAGTAATCCCGGCCCTGGTTTTTAGGGAAAGTTTTTGGAAAACAATGATCAGCCTTTTACAGCGCCGATCACAGTACCACGGTTCAAATATTTCTGTATGAACGGATAGATCAGCAGGACAGGGATAATCCCCACCACACCCATTGCCATACGTACGGCCGTGCTGGGAAGCTTGACTGCTCCCACAATTCCTGCAGCTGCGCCAGAATTCAGAAATTGGATATTGTCCATCATTTGAATCAGCAAGTTTTGAATGCTATAAAGTTTCGGAGTGGTCAGATAGTACAGACCATTGATCCAATCATTCCAATATGTAAGGCCGATAAACAGACCGATGGTTGCAATGACCGGAACGGATAAGGGGAGCATAATGCGAACAAACACCATCCCATTGATTTTGAAAGTTTGGAAAGAAAAAAGACTTTTTCAGACTTTGTAACACGTAGCGGTTCTCTTGACTATGCACATGGGAGTGGTATAATAAGACTAAAATAATTCTAATTTATAAAAGAAATTGTACTGTTTGCTGCGTCGAGGAGGCTTTCCCATGAAACGCCGTCTGATTTCTTCCGTATTGGCCTTATGTTTGCTGTTGGGCTGCTTGGGGTGCCAAAGTGAGGGTGATGCGCTCTACAGCCAACTGGTGGAGGAACGAGTGGCGCAGTTGCCCCCATCACCGGAGCCGGGATCATGGCGCTACCTAAACAGGACCCCGGAGCCGGGAGATACTCTGCAAGGGGAGATCACCCTGCGGGGATTCTGGCAGGATAATTGGGATGCCCACATTGAGTGCTTGGCCAGGGAATTTATGTCCCGCCACCCTGCGGTGAAGGTCAATATCCAGTGGGAGTTTGGTTTTTGGGATTTGAGCAAGGTGACGAAAGAAGACCAGTGGGCTGCCCGGGACGCTTTTTTTGAAGAAATGCGCGTGGATATGGCTTCCGGAATGGCAGATTATATCTTCTACGATAACGAGAATGGTGGCCTCAATGTGCCTGCGCTCTCCACCAGTGGAGTGCTGGAAGATTTCGGCCCGTTTCTGCGAAATACCCCGGAGTTCTCGCAGGATACGTTCTACCAGCCTGTTTTGGAGGTGTTCCAGGTGGACGGGCGGCAGACAGTGCTTCCCCAGTCCTTTACCTACTCCGCGATCTGCTTTGACCGGAAGCTGTTAGAAAGCATTGGGGTAGACCCAGACAGTATCCGGTTCGTGAGCACTACCCAGGTGATGGAGTGGTACCAGCGGGCCCGGGAACAGAACCCCGAGTTGGGTCTTTTCTTCAACAGCCCTTCGGTGGACCAGATGTTCTTTCTGGAACGTACCGCCTATATGGATTTGATGGACCGTACCTGTACCTTTGCCAGTCAGCCTTTCGTGGATTACCTTACTAAACTGCTGGATATCCAGAATGAGGAGCCGGATTTATCTCCGGAGCTTACAGGCAGGTACTCTCTTGTTCCTTACGCCATCGAGGCGTTGCGGTACCAATACACTGGCCGTTATGGCGCTTATTACACCCTGTATGAAGAGGAAAATGAGGACGTGATCCAGGCCTTTACCCGCTCTAAGCCCTTTTTTGCTGTGCTTCACGATGCCCGGCCCTCTGCACTGCTCACTCAATATAAGCCTTTGGAATATCTGGCCGGGCCTTACCCCCTTACCAATTCCAAAGGGCAGCAGGGGATTGGGACCAATGAAGCTTTCATCATGCCTTCATGCTTGCAGAATAAGGAGCTGGCCTGGGAATTTATAAAATATTGCCTCAGCGACCGGGAGGAGCCCAGGCTGGTGGAGGAGGGTTACCCCTGGTATTATACCTACGATTTTCCCATCAATTGCCACAATATGCGTACCATGGCGGAAGATGCCTCTGACGGGACCGGGTTCAGTATGGTGGAAGATGGGTTTGTCACGTCCGTATGGCAAATGGATGTAGATGAGTATATGGGTTTGGTAGATGAAGTCCTTTCCCGTTCCCCGGTGGCGGTAGAGTACTACAATGTAGATGCCCAGGAGTTTATCGACGAGTTTTACCTCAACCGGCTCACCACCCCAGAAGAGTGTGCGGAGAAGATCCAGGGCCGGGCGACCATACAGCTCAACGAGTGAGGAGGGGTTGCTGTGAAACGGAAAAACGGGATCTATTGGCTGTTTTTGCTGCCCAGCCTTTTGGGAGTGCTGGTGTTTTACATAGTGCCTTTCGGATACTCCCTGTGGTATGCCCTTACAGACAATATCGCAAACCAAAACTTTGTGGGGCTGAAAAATTTCACCGAAACTTTATCAAATCCCCTGTTTCGCAACGCTGCCTGGAACAGCGCAGTATTTATGTTGTTTTCAGTGCCTTTGGGCATGGCTTTGTCGCTGGTGTTGTCCATCTGTTTGCAGCAGATGAAAAAGGGACGGGTAATTGCCACTATGGCTCTTTTGTTGCCTCTGGTGGTGCCTTCGGGAACCATTGTTTATTTTTGGAAGGTGCTTTTCGGGAGTAACGGCCTGTGGAACGAAACGCTTTTAAAGTTGGGTTTTTCCCACCCATGGGTTTCGCAAAATCAGTGGCCCTTAGGTGTCCTGGTGGTGATCTTTCTGTGGAAAAATGTGAGCTATAACATTGTGTTGTTTTGGTCAGGACTCAACTGGATCTCCAAAACTTACTACGAACAGATGGAACTGGAAGGGGCCGGAGCCTGGAAACAATTCTGGAACGTGACCTGGATCTACCTGTCACCCACCACATTTGTGGTGCTGCTCATGAGCATTGTCAACAATTTTAAAGTATACAAAGAGGTGTACATGCTGTACGGGGCTTATCCCAACCCGGACATCTATATGTTGCAGCACTACATGAACAACCAGTTTATTGCCCTGAATATGCAGAAACTGTCCAGTGCGGCCTACCTGTTGTTTTTAGTGCTGCGCGCGGTGCTGCTTCTGGTGTTCTACGCTCAGAAACGGGTGACCGACGCCTACCAGTGAGGAGGGGAAAACCATGGCGAAACGGCATATTGTATCCACTGTTTTTATTGTGGTGTCAGCTTTAGTGGCCCTGTTTCCCATTGTGTTTACCGTTGCCAGTTCCTTTATGAGCGGCCCGGAGATCGCCGGCCGCTACACAGCAGAGATTACGGCAGAAAACGCCGGGGACTTTATTTCCAGCGGGATTCACTTTGTACGGTTTGGCTTAATTCCTGAGCGTCCCACTTTGAGCCAGTACGAGGAACTTCTGCTCAACAGCCCGGATTATCTTCGCATGTTTTGGAACTCGGTGATCCTGGTAGTGCCGGTGCTTGCAGGACAGTGCCTTTTGGCTCCGCTGGCTGCGTTCGGCCTGGAGAGTATCCGTTGGAAATATAAGGAAGCCATCTACTTTGGATATATCATTGTCATGCTTATGCCCACGCAGATTCTTTTGGTGCCCAATTTTATTGTGGCTGGTTGGCTGGGCATCCGGGGGAATTACTTGGCCATTATCCTGCCGGCGCTGTTTCATCCCTTAGGCGTGTTCCTGGTACGGCAGCAGTTGAAGAATTTTCCCAAAGAATGCCTGGAAGCTGCTCAATTGGACGGAGCAGGCGCCTATCAGGCCTACCGGTATATTGTGCGGCCCAATCTCACCTCGGTGGTGGCTGCTTTGGCGGTGCTGCTTTTCGCGGATAACTGGAATATTGTGGATCAGGCCGTGGTGTTTCTTAAAAATACCTATGACAATCCCTTGTCGGTGTACCTGGGGGAAGTAGTTACCGGAGATCCAGGAATGTTTTTCGCGGTATCCGTGTTCTATCTGATCCCGGCGTTAGTGGTATTCTTTTTGGGACAGGATTACCTGGCAGAGGGGATTGCCTTGTCCGGAGTGAAGGCGTAAGGAGGCTGCTGTATGAAAGAGAAAGCACGTTTCCGAAGGATCCTGGTGTTGTGTGTGGGAGCGCTGTACTTACTTGTGGTGGTTGGCGCTACCGTGTACAGTCAGACCGGATATGTGCAGAGACTGCCCGTGGTGACACTAGCTCCTATCGACGGGGTAGTGGTGCCCAACGAGTCTTTGGTGAAAAGCCCGGACGGCGGCCTTTTGCTCAACTATGTGGAGCAGGAGAACGGCCCTTGGGGAAAACGGTATATTCTGCGGCAATGGAAAGTTAGTGGTCACCGCCCTGAGGACGAGAACCATACCATTGTTTACGACATTGAAAACTTATTGGCACCTGTGGCCGTTGCCATTTCCGATCCCAATTATTACGACGGTATGGAAGTCCGGCTGGAGAAAGCCCCTGCAAGTCCTGGGCAATCTGTCTCGCAAAGCAGTCAACCATAGGATCGGATGGGTGGACAACCATTGAATTGAATGTGGGAAAAAATCCTTGCTTTCGTGATTTGTAACAAGCAAAATATAGATGAGTAAAACCAAATCCCCCCAAGTTTCCCTGTGAAAAGCTTGGGGGGATTTAGCATATTTCTTTAATGATGACACTCTGCCGCGAAACTGAATGAAAGTGGTTTTGGTGGGATAGTAAAGCTACGTAAGGCAAAACGATTATTGATGTGGGAAACTGTATTTTCTATGTGGACAAAGAAGGCTCCTTTTCGGGAAATTGCACCCACAGGGTCAGTCTGCCCTGCTGGTAATCAGCGCCGATTTCACCGCCCATCCGCTGGGTCAGGTCTTTGGCAATAGAAAGCCCCAGCCCGGTAGAGTTTTGCGCTGTTTCTACAGTGTAGAAACGGTCAAACAGCCGCCCTGCTGCCACCGGGTCCAGGTCTGGAGCGGTGTTGGAAAAGGCCAGCCGACCATTTTGATCCAGGATAACGGACAAATCTCCAGGACTATACCGGAGTGCGTTTGTAAGGATATTTCCCAGCACCCGGTTGAGCGCTGCCGGATCCAACCGGCGAATCACCGGCTTTTCTGGCAGACACACTTCCGGTTCCATGCCGCGTTGTTCCATGGCTCCGT
Source organism: Clostridiales bacterium (assembly GCA_019416395.1). Classification (GTDB taxonomy): domain Bacteria; phylum Bacillota; class Clostridia; order Oscillospirales; family Acutalibacteraceae; genus Acutalibacter. Next base: position 9,939 of record DXXH01000009.1, on the reverse strand, counting down.
AGAAGGAGAGCAAGGATTCTTCCACTGCCCGACAAAGATCGACCGGTTGAAGCTGTATCGCTTCGGAAACTACCACAGAATAGCGAAACAGCTCTTCGGTGAGCCGCTTCATGGCCTGGGTACGGCGTTGGATCTGTTCCAAATAGCGTGCCGTATCCCCAGTCAGTTGTTGGTCTTTCAGCAGTTCCAAATATCCGGACAGAGCAGTTAAAGGTGTGCGCAGGTCGTGAGAGATATTTACCACCGCTTCTTTTAATTCCCGGTCTCCCTGTTGGTAGCGTAGCCGGTCCTGGCGGAGCTGCCGCAGTTCCTCATTCAGGCAGGAAGTGAGCTTGCGCAGCTCTTTGTCCCGGCAGGAAAGAGTCAGCAGGGTGTTGGTATCCTGCTTCCGGTGCTCCAGTAAATCCTGGCGCAGAACATGGACAGCGTGGCGCATCAGGGCTACTTTTAGGCCCAAGATCCCCACGGCCAATGCCAGGACGGCTACTGCCACCCAGAGCCAAACCATCTTTCACCGCCTACCTTCCTTGAAAAATTAGCCGACCACCCAAAGCCAGCAATAGCAAAACAACCATCACCAGCGCTTCCACAGCCTTATTTGATATCCTTGTGCTGAAATAGGACAAGGCCCACCCCTGTGGTGAGGGCGATAAACAGCAGACAATACAGCCCTAAGGTCCAGAAAGAGTCTACTTCCACAGTAGCTAACTGCATGCCTTGGCAAGTGGGAAGGAAGTCCCACAGGAATTGGAGTATCGCTCTCCATGCTCCCCGGGGATAGGCGGGGTTGGGTATTTCCGGCAAAGTGGGGTCTACGGAATACAGTGTAATGCCATTTTGCGTAATAGTTGAGGATTGGGGAATGGTTTCCGGCTGGTGCAGTGCGTTGACAATGTAGGATGCGGAAAAGAGAAGCGCAATGGCCAACAATAAATTCACCACGATTCCTGCCGATCGATTTGTGAACAAAGTGGCGATCATGGCCGAAAGAGATGATATGGCCAGGACGATCAGAAAAGAGCAGACAAAATAGCCGAAAAGTTCGCCAGCGTCCAGCGTAAACGTTCGTTTAGACAGCAAACCAAACAATAACCCGGCAGCGATAGATACGATGCAAAAACACAGGCCAGCCAGGGCGGACAAAAATACATGGGAAGAATAGACTTGGGCTTTTGTGTGGCCCAAAATTAACTTGTTGCGCAGCGTGCCGTTGGAAAACTCCGCTCCTAGGAATAAACCGCAAAAGGTGGCGGCCACAAAGATCAACATTTCCAAAAATCCGAAAAAGCTTTGGCGCTCCATGCCTTCCACGATGGCAGAGCCAGAGGCGTTCATGAGGAACCAGACTTCAATCAATGCCATAGACGCCAATCCCACATAAAACACCTTGCTTCTCAAAAGCCGGTAAAGCCCGGCAGAAAGCAGATTACCCATTTGTGCCGCCTCCAATCAGGTTGATGTAGTAGCTTTCCAGAGTCTCGTCCCGTTCTTTCAGGGAAAGCAGCTGGCAGTTCTCCGCCTTCAGAGACTCCACTAAAGCAGTGATGTTCACTTCCCCGTAGATATCCGCTCCGGTTTTGGACAACACCCGGTATTCCAAGCCGAAATTGTCCAAGATCCTGCTTAAGGGCAGGGTAGAGGTCACTTCCACTCGGACACACTTGCGGCAGGCGGACGCCAGATCGTGGGCGCTGATTTCTTTCACCATGCGGCCACCGTCGATAAATCCATAGTGGGTGGCAATCTTGGACAGCTCGTCCAAGATGTGGGAAGAAATCAGAACCGTGATTTGCCGTTGGCGGTTGAGTTTCAAGATCAGTTCCCGCATTTCCACAATTCCCTGAGGATCCAGGCCATTGACAGGTTCGTCAAGAACCAGAAAATCTGGATCCCCGCACAGGGCTACAGCAATTCCCAACCGCTGTTTCATGCCCAGAGAAAAGTTCCCAGCTTTCTTATTGCCTGTGTTGGAAAGACCTACAAGCTCCAATAGCTGGGAAATCCCGGAGTTGTCCGGTAGACCCAGCACCCGGTATTGCAGCTCCAGGTTCTGTTTTGCAGTGAGGTTCGGGTATAGAGCGGGCGTCTCCACCACTGCGCCCATTCGGCGGCGGACACGATTCAGCTTGGCTTCGCCGTATCGGGCTCCGTAAAGGGAGTAACTTCCTGTCGTGGGGGCTTGTAGTCCGCAGACGACTCGAATCAAAGTAGTTTTACCAGCGCCATTTTTTCCCACCAGGCCGTAGATAGAGCCCTTAGGTACTACCATGGTCAGGTTATCCAGGGCTTTATAATGCCGGTAGCGCTTGGATAGATTTTCGGTTTCCAATATAGTTTCCAATCAAGATACCTCCTTTTTGATTGTAGGAGTATCCTACCAGGGAAAGGTCAAGAAAGCGGTAAAGAAAAGGGTAAAGAAACCGTCAAGATTTTCCGTCTTTCGTTAGTCGGAAGCCAATTCCCCACACGGCCTGAATGGTGATGTCGCTGTGGGCGTCCCGCAATTTTTTTCGCAGATTGCTCACGTGCTGCTTTAAGGAATATTCCGTGCAGTCCGGAGTATCCAAGCTGATTTGGTCCAAGATCACGCTTTTGGCAACGGCTTGTTTGGGATTTCGAAGCAGCAGTTTCAATATGGCATATTCCGTTTTTGTCAGATGGATTGGAACGCCGCTGACAAAGACTTCCCGGTTGGTGGTGACCATTTCCAACTGGCCTTCCCGCAGGACAGGATCCGCTGTTGTGCTGCCGCCACGAAGTTGTACTTGGACGCGAGCCAGTAGTTCTTTGATTTCAAAAGGTTTAGTGATGTAGTCTGCCGCGCCTTCCAGCAAAAGCTTTACTTTATCGTCCACATTCACTTTGGCGCTGACAACGATTACCGGTATCCCTTGGAGATGGGGCAGGACCTCTTCTCCGGAAAGTCCGGGGAGCATCAGATCCAACAGGGCAAGGTCAGGTTTTTCCTGGGACAACAGGTATACCGCTTCGGTCCCGGAGTAAGCTCTCTTGACCTGGTAGCCTTCTTTTTGAAGCACCTCCTCCAGAAGGTCGCCAATGGTTTGGTCGTCTTCAATAATGGCGATTGTTTTCATGGGAAAAGCCTCCTTGCGGCTAACAAAGCCGTTTTTCCAAAAGTTTGCGCATTCTTTTTATAGCGAAGTTTGAGAAGGTTGTCAAGCGGGAAAAAGCTTCCAATCGCGTGGATAAAAAATGATCCCCCTGATAAAAACTCAGGGGGATCGCGATGGAAAACATCTCCTGCTTATTCTCAGGTGCGAAATGTCCGTCTCGCACCCTGGGACAGAAGGCATAGGGGCTGTTTTATTATAGTTTCCGAATCAACTGCAAGCCTATCCGGGCTTGTTAGGAGAAAATGGACAATCAGAGGTCAATTTATAACTCCAAACCATATTGCTCCACATCGATCCGGGCTTCCCCGCCACAGGAGAAGCAGATATCCTGGGCGTCCAGAGGGGTATAGATGATGTTGGAAGCAGCCTGTTCGCCATCGTTTACAAAAATCTCCAAGCTGTACCGGTCTAAAATCATTCGGAGCTTTAGCTGCCCGTTTTCCGCTTGCACCGGAAACTCTCGGATATGCACAATGTCCCAAGGCATGCCGCATTGGGTGCGGTCGACGCGCATAAGGTTGTCATCCGGCATAAAGCGAATGGAAGTGTGGTATTTCTCGTTCCGAGCCACATCGATCTGGAACCATCGGTACATGGGAGCACCCTTTTCAGGCCGTACGGTGACTGTCAGATCCAAAAAACGGCCTTGGATTCCTTCCAAGGAAGTCTCGCTGGTGACCAGTTTGTCCTGATAGGCCACTTTTTCACCACGGCAGCTTTCCAGCTCCCGCACCGGAACCTGACACATTCTTCCGTTACGGATAGTCAGCTCTCTGGGAATTGTCATTTGTCCCATGAAGTGACAGCCTGGAATTGTGTGACCAGAGGTTTCCCAGTTCTGCATCCAGCCAATCATTACCCTGCGGCCATCAAAAGTTTCCAGTGTCTGAGGGGCGTAGAAGTCCAGGCCGTAATCGATGGCTTGTGCATGCTCCCGCAGCAGGTGGTGATTTTCCCGGTCATAGGTCCCGATAATACACAAGGTGGAGTTGCCGGCATGAAATTCTTGACCAATGGCTGTGGTGTCCTGAGGGCTTACCAGCAAAATGTGCTTGCCGTCCAGAGGGAAGAAATCCGGGCATTCCCACATTTTGCCGTACTGATTATGGCAGGAAGCCAGGTTGTTTACAAACTCCCAATGTATGGCGTCCTCACTCTGGTAGAGCAGGATAGTGCCGCTTCCGTCCGCAGGGCGGTTGCCCACCACCACATAATACTTGCCGTTTTCCCGCCAAATATGGGGGTCACGGAAATCGGTGGTACTTCCATTTTCCGGCACGGCGTCACTGTTGATTACGGGATTTTCAGCGTACTTTTCATAATTGACCCCGTCTCCAATGGCGATGCACTGGGTTTGGAAGGTTTTTTCTTCCCCGTTTTCCCCGGAGATGGTGCGTACGCCGGTATACATCAGCAGGTGGCGCCCATCGGGCATCTCTACTGCGCCGCCGGAGAAACAGCCGTCTTTGTCGTACGCTTCGTCCGGAGCCATGGCGGCAGGCAGGCGGTCCCAGTGGATAAAGTCCTTGGTTTTTACATGGCCCCAATGCATAGGACCCCACTTGGTTTCGTAGGGATAGTACTGATAAAACAGGTGGTACTCCCCTTGATAGGGGGCAAAGCCATTGGGGTCATTGATCCAGCCCACCCCTCCGGTCACATGAAATTTGGGAAGCTCCTCTGCTGTAAGGGGAATATTGTTTTTTTCAAAGTCTCGTGCGCGTTGTAGTTTTTCGCTAATCATCATGTCTTCTCCTTTTCGTGCACAGGCATCTAATCTGTGAAAACTGTCTGTAAGTCAAGTTAAGCACAAGGGCAAGCCCGTTTCTTTTGACCCAGCGTTCCGTCCGCCTTTTTAGCCTCAGCGGATTCCGGAAAATCCGGGGATCCCCTTTCGACGGCGTGAAGCGGCTAGAGAATCGCAGTGGGGAAGAGGCTTACTTCTCAGTTGCTATTGCTGCTGTAGCGGTCGTAGGCTGCCTGATAGACTTGTTGGATTCGGTCAATTTGCACCTTGTCTTTCAGATCCTTTTGAAAGGTGTCCCATTGGCTGTCGCTGACGCCGCCGTTGAGCAGCCATTGGATCAGAGAAGTGCGGACGTAGTTGTTTAGGCTGGTTTCACAGTCATTTAAGGTGTTCCACTCGTCAAGGGTAAATTGCAAGTTGGGACAGGGGGTCACGTTGTCGGGGACATGAGGCTTGACAAATTGATTGAGTCGCTCCACCCGGAGCTGGGCTCTGTCTTCCAGGTTGACCACATGCTCCCATGCGTAGTCCGACAAATACACGATGCCCATGGGGGCGTTCTGGAGCCGCAGCTCATCGGCGGTCATTCCTTCGGGAATGGGCTTCTGCACCAGTTTGCCGTCGGCGTCAGGCTGCTCCTCGTAGACGATGCCGATGGGGCCGTAGTTGATCTGGGCGGAGATCACGGGATCATAGTAGCGGTCCAGGTAAGCCAGCAGCACCGGGAAGTTCTCACACTTGGAGAAGATCACCATTTCACCGATGGTGATCTCGGGATTGTTGGAAACGCAAACAGTCTGGTCGCCGTTGGGCCCGATCAGGGGAGAGCATACAATGTAGTTTTCCGGATGGGAGACCACTGTCTCGCTTTCCCACCAGTAGAAGGCGCCGTAGGTTTCCTCGCCTTTGCCGTTGGCCAGAAAGTTGTCTTGGGTTATTTCAAAGGATACCTTGTCGATCAAACCCTCATTGACCCATCCGGCCAGGAAATTGGTGGCTTCCTGGAAGCGTTTGTCCTGAATGGTATAGGTGACCTTGCCGTCCACCACCACTCGGTGTTCCAAGTTGTCGTTGATACCGAACATGCCGTACAAGTCGCATTGGTTGCCCTGCCAGTTGTTGTAGACAAAGCTCAGGGGCCGTTCGTCATCGGTGTTTCCGTTGCCATTCATGTCGTTTTCCTTGAAGTAACGGAGCAGGTCTTCCATTTGCTGGGAAGTGAGGGACAAACCGTCCACCAGATCTTCTTCGCTCAGGTCAGATACCGCCCCGGCTTTGATGGCCTGGGCCGCCCAGTTTTTATTCAGGAACAAGATATTGGGGTTTTCCTGCAAACCGATTTCTTCTACCCGGGGCAGGGAGTAGATTTTTCCGTCCTCAGGGTTGGTGAGCTGTGCCTTGATGTCCGGACGTTCTTCCAGGATCTTAGCAAAGTTGGGCATATACTCCAGATAATCGCTGATGGGTACAAACACGCCCCGCTTGGCGTATTTCATGATTTCACCGGCGCTCATGCCCGCATGGTAAATGGCGTCGGGGCGATCGTCCACATTGCCGAAGATCAGGTTTTTCTGTTGGGAGTAGACAGACTCAGAAACGTTCTCCCAGTTGACGGTGACCTGGGTCTGGTCAAACAGATCCTTCATGATCTTCATGTCATTGTAATCCAGGGCGGAAGCGTTTTTAGACGAATAGATGTTGAATGTCAGATCTTCGGCTCCCTGCTGGTTTAAGATGGGGGAGTCGGGATCGGTCCACTGAAAACCATAGTCATTGACCAGATGGTCCAAATCCGCCTGATCAAAAGTGTAGGAGTTGCCGGAGTCGCCGCAGGCGGCCAGCGAAAGCAGACAAGTGCAGATAAGCACGCAAGCAATCAATTTTTTCATGGGGTTCTCCTTCTGCTGATCCGCAATCAGCCCTTCAGGGAGCCGATCATCACTCCCTGGGCAAAGTATTTCTGAACAAAAGGATAAAGCATCAGCACAGGCAAGCTGGAGACGATCACGGAGACGTATTTCAGCTGATTGGCCAACCGGTATTGCTCCAAAATAGTCTCGCCGCTGCCGCCCACAGTGCTCTCCGAGGCGATGAGAATTTCCTTCAACACCAGCTGCAAGGGGTACTTGTCCGCGTCCTGAAGGAAAATCATAGCATTAAAGTAGCTGTTCCACTGTCCCACAGCGTAATACAAAGCCATGACGGCGATAACCGCTTTGGATACAGGGACAATCACCAGAATGAAGGTGCGGAACATGTCGGCACCGTCGATGGTAGCTGCTTCGATCAATCCGTCCGGAATGTTGGACTGGAAGAAGGTCTTGCACATGAACAGATTCCATACAGACAAAATAGAGGGGAGCACAATGGACCAGACGGTGTTGATGAGCTTCAAGTTGCTCATAACATTGTAGAGGGGGATCAAGCCGCCGCTGAAGAACATGGGGATAATGAAATAGATCATCCACCCTTTTTTCCACGGCAGGGTTTTCCGGCTCAAGGCCCAGCCGGCAGGAATGGTGACCACCAGAGCCAGAACCACGGTCAAAACAGTATATAGGATGGTGTTCAGATAGCCTATCCATATGTCTTGCCGCTCAATGATCTTGCGGAAGCCGTCCAGGTTGATCTGTACGGGAAACAGGACCACTTTTCCGGCCAGAACGGCGTCCGGGTCAGAGATGGAAGCGATGACCACAAAATAGAGGGGATAGAGTACCAGCAAAGTCAGCAGTCCGAGGAAACAGCCGTTCAAAATGGTAAAGATTTTGTCCCCTTTGGTTTTTCGGATAAACTCACGATTCATACATTTTCCTCCTCCGCTTACCACAGCGAATTCTCAGAGAATCTCTTGGACACCGTGTTAGCGATGACCAGCAGTACCACATTGATGATGGAGTTGAACAAGCCAATTGCAGTGGCGTACGCCTGGTCCGGGACACCGGTCAAACCACGTTTGTATACGTAAGTCGCGATCAGTTCCGAAGTTGTCAGGTTGCCGTCGGTTTGCATGAGCAGCGCTTTCTCATAGCCCACTCCCATCAGGCCGCCAATGGACATGATGAGCATGACGCTGATGATGGGCATGATCGCAGGAAGATCCACATGGAGAATGCGTTGGAAGCGGCTGGCCCCGTCCAAGGTGGCAGCTTCGTGATGCTGCGGATCCACGTTGGCCAGGGCGGCAATATAAATGATAGCGCTCCAGCCGAAGTCCTGCCAGTTACTGGACAGAATGTAAAGCGTCCGGAATGCCGAACCCTCTAAGAAGTAGGAGACTCGATCGCCACCCAGATTGGCAGCGATGTTGTTCACCAGGCCGTACCGTCCAAAGAACAGCTGGAGCATACCTACCAGCACCACCAGGGAGATAAAGTGGGGAGCGGTGAAAGTGGTCTGCAAGAACTTTGAAGTCCACTTGTTTCTGACCACATTGATAGACAAGGAAACGATAATGGGAAGCGGGAAGCCGATAATAAAGCCGTAGATACACAACAGGAACGTGTTTTTCATCAGCGGCCAGAATTGGGGATCGCTGAAGAAACGCTTGAAGTTGTAGAGACCAACCCAAATTGTGGAGTCGGAGAGAATCTTATCGCCAGGCATAAAATCTTGAAAGGCGATCAGAACGCCATAAATGGGCAGGTAGTTAAAAAGGAACACCACAATAATGGCAGGCGCCAGCATGAGCAGATAGGGAAAGTTCTGCTTCAAATGCTTCTCTTTCCGGTTGATGGGAGAGGGCGCCATAGATGCATATAAATTTTTCATGTTTCCTCCTTAGTTGATAAGTGGTTCCGGGCGCATCACAGGCTGGAATGGTCTCGGAAGACAGAGCGTGGTTGTTTCGAAATCCAGCAAGGCTCGCTACTTCCTCCTTTTGTTCTGATTGCCTGTTACAGGTGGAGATGCTTTTAGGGATTTACCTCAGACTGAAAAATATCTCAACAGAGATTATATTGTTGGATTTACAATATGTCAATAAACTGTTTCCAATAGATTTACATTTTGTAAATCATAATAAGATTCACTGTGATTACTGTGCATAATTCCCATTTGAAACAGGGGTTTTTTCGTTTTTATTTCTATTATACCGTTTTCCAGCGACACATCTTGATTTTTACGTTTTACAGTGATATAGTAAAAAATACTATAACATCGTAGGAGGGGTTCCATGGCAGGAATCAAAAGGGTCACCATGCAGGACATAGCGGATGCCTGTGGCCTTTCCCGGAATACCGTATCCAAAATTTTTAACGGACGCGGCGCTGTGCCGGAAGTTACCCGTGAGCTTGTTCTGACAAAGGCCATGGAATTGGGCTATCATCAGTTTGGAGATTCTGAGACACAGTTTACTCAGAAGACTGTCAGCGGGAACATTGCTCTTCTCACCCACAGCAAGCCGTTTAACCACAACTTCGGTTCTCTGTTCATCACCAATTTTACCGACCAGATTTGCCGTTCTGGCTTTAATTTAAAGATGTTCGAGATCAGTGGGGAAGAGTATGGGAAGAAGCAGTTTCCGCCCCATTTTATCCGGCAGGAAATTGCTGGAATCCTGGCTATTGAATTGTTTGACCGAGACTATACCCAGATGGTTTGTGACTTGGGTCTGCCCACACTTTTCATTGACAGCTACGACGGCGCGCTGGAAGAACTGATGTGCTGTGACTTGGTATACATGGAAAACTACGCCAGTTCGATCGCCTTGACCCGGCGGCAGATTCAAGCGGGTGCCCGGGAGATCGGTTTTGTGGGGGATATTTCCCACTGTGGCAGTTTTCGGGAACGTTGGAATGGTTTTCAGGCGGCCTTGGCGGAAGCTGGCCTGCCGGTCCGAAAGGAATTATGTGTTTTGGCGGATGATTCCCAGCCCTATGGCGATGTGGATTGGATGGAAAAGCAGTTGAATGCTTTGCCCCATATTCCTGACGGCTTTTTCTGTGCCAATGATTTTTTGGCTATCCGCGTGATGCAAGCCTTGCGGAGAAAGGGGCTGTCCGTCCCAGAAAATGTGATGGTTACCGGATTCGATGGCAGTCCGGAGGCTAGTGTGAT
>DXXH01000089.1 GCA_019416395.1 Clostridiales bacterium | reverse complement strand
CGGACGAGCTGCCTGTGTTTTCGGCCGGGCTGAGCGTTGGCATCACTGCGGGGGCTTCCACACCCGCAAGCATTATAAAGGAGGTACTAGCTACCATGGCAGAAGTCAACAACAATGAACAAAATTTTGAGGAGATGCTTGAGGAATCCCTCAAAAGCTTAAATACAGACGAGAAGGTGCACGGTGTCGTTGTAGGGATTTCCCCCACCGAGGTCTATGTGGACGTAGGCCGGAAGCAGGCCGGATTCATTCCCGCCAACGAGCTTTCCAACGACCCCACTGTCAAGCCTGAGGACGTGGTGAAGATCGGCGACGAGATGGATCTGCTGATCATGAAGACCAACGACCAGGAAGGCACCATTATGCTCTCCAAGCGCCGTGTGGACGCCATGAAGGGCTGGGACGAGATCGCCCAGGCTCAGGAGAACAACGAGATCCTCACCGGCAAGGTCATCGAAGTGGTCAAGGGCGGCGTGATCGTCCTGTACAAGGCCATGCGGATCTTTGTGCCTGCTTCCCAGGCTACCGCTTCCCGTGGGGAAGATCTGAACGAACTGATGGGCAAAGAAGTGCGTTTCCGCATTATTGAGGTCAACCGCCAGCGCCGCCGGGCTGTGGGCTCCATCCGCAGCGTGCTCCGGGAAGAGCGCAAGGCTGCTCAGGAGAAGTTCTGGGAGCAGGTGGAAGAAGGCCAGACCTATACCGGCAAAGTCAAGTCTCTCACCAACTTCGGCGCCTTTGTGGACTTGGGCGGCGTGGACGGCATGGTGCACATTTCCGAACTGTCCTGGAACCGGATTAAGCACCCCAGCGAAGTGCTGAACGTGGGCGACACCGTGGAAGTGTATGTCAAGGGTCTGGACCGTGAGAACGGCAAGATCTCTCTGGGCTACAAGCGTCCCGAGGACAATCCCTGGGTGAAGCTGGAGCGGGAGTATCCCGTGGGCACCGTGTGCGACGCCAAGATCGTGGGCATGACCCAGTTCGGCGCTTTCGCCAGTGTGATCCCCGGCATCGACGGCCTGATCCACATTTCCCAGATTGCCGACCATCGGATCGAGAAGCCTCAGGACGTGCTGAAGGTGGGCGACGTGGTCAAGGTGAAGATCACCGACATCGACTTTGACCGTCATCGTGTGTCCCTGTCCATTCGGGCTCTGCTGGAAGAGCAGAAGGCTGCCGAGGACGAGGCTGCCGCTCAGGCTCCCGCTGACGAAGTGGTTTACAGCACCGAGCAAGCTGAAGAAACCGCTGACCAGACGGAAGAGTAAGATTTGAAACGGGTATGAAATGCGGGGTAGCAGAGGGGGGACAGGAAAGCCTGTCCCGGGGGCTCCGCGGGGTCCTGAACCAAGAGGGCCCAGGAGCCCCCGTCCCTCGCTGCCCTGTTTTGCGTGTCCATAGCGAAAGCAGCAGAAAAAACAAGGGCCCCTTGCGGGAAGGCCCGATTGGAGGAAAGACCCATGAAGCGAGGAAAAAAACCAGTGTTTTTTGTGGTGGCGCTTCTGATCATCGCCTTGGTGTACACGTCCCTGTTCGGTGTGTATGGCCAAAACGGTGACTTTAAAGTGACCTACATAAAAGGCGCCGGGGATATCCGTTGGGGCATTGATATCCGGGGCGGCGTGGAAGCCACCTTCAGCCCAGCGGACGGAGTGACCGCCACGGAAACAGAGCTGGAAGCGGCCAAGCAGATTATTGAAACCCGTATGGTTTCCAACAATATTACAGACTATGAGCTGTACACCGACCCCACCAACAACCGGATCATCGTCCGGTTCCCCTGGAAGAGCGACGAAGAGGATTTCGATCCGGAATCCGCTATTGACGAGTTGGCGGCAACTGCCCAGCTTACCTTCCGGGAAGGCATGGAGTATGAAACCTCTGAGTATGGGGACGACGGCAACATCGTGTACAAGACTCCCACTGGTACCACGGCGGAGAACATCATTCTGGAAGGCAACGACGTGGTTTCCGCCGAGCCTGCCATGACCCAGGATCCGGAGACCGGCGAGTACAAGTATATCGTGTCCTTGAAGCTGAGCGACGAGGGCAAGGAGAAGTTTGCGGAAGCCACCACCAGACTGGTGAACCAGACCATCTCCATCTGGATGGACGACGTGATGATCTCCTATCCCACGGTCAACGAGCCCATCACCAACGGTGAGTGCTCCATTTCCGGCAACTTCACCAGCGAGGAAGCCACTCAGCTGGCTTCCAAGATCCAGGCAGGCGCCCTACCCTTTGCCCTGGAGGTTTCCGACTTTAACTCCATGGCGCCCACTTTGGGCACCCAGGCTCTGGATGCCATGATGATGGCGGGCGTGATTGCCTTTGTGATCATCGCAGTGCTGATGATCCTGGTGTTCCGGCTGCCCGGCGTGGTGGCGGCCATTACGCTGGCTGGTCAGATGGGCCTGTGCTTCGCGGCTGTTTCGGGATTCTTCCCCTTCCTCAATTCCTTCACCATGACGCTGCCCGGTATCGCCGGTTTGATCCTGTCCATTGGTATGGGCGTGGACGCCAACGTGATCACCGCCAGCCGTGTCCGTGAGGAGCTGAAAAACGGCAAGACTCTGGACGGCGCTTTGCAGAAGGGCTTCCAGAGCAGCTTCTGGGCCATCTTCGACGGCAACATCACCACAGCGATTGTGGCCATTATGCTGATGGGCGTGTTTGGACCCAGCAACATCTTGTCCATCATCTTTGGCGAATCCACTACGGGATCTATTTTCTCCTTTGGTTTCACCCTGCTGGTTGGCATCATCGCCAACTTCGTCATGGGCGTGTTCGCCACCCGGTTGATGACCACATCTCTGGCTGGCTTCAAGTGCCTGCATAAAAAATGGCTGTTTGGAGGTGCTCGGGGCGATGAATGAGAAAATGTACCGGTTCGATTTTTATAAGAACAAAAAGATTTATTTTGGTATCTCCATCGCGCTGATCCTGATCGGGATCATTTGCAGCGTTATCATTGGGCCTAAGCTGGATATCCAGTTCGCCGGCGGCGCCATGGTAAAGTACTCGGTGGAAGGCGGCGACATCACCCAGGAAGAGGTCCAGCAGACCATTAAAGACCAGCTGGGCAAGGATTGCTCCGTGAGCATCAACCAGGATATCAGCACCGGCGCCAATCAGGTGACGGTATCCTTCTCCGGCAACCAGAACATCTCTCCCGACGAGCAGACTCAGGTGGCCGATACTTTGACAAACGCTTACGCGGATCTGACCTTCAACCTGTTGGAATCCAACTCGGTGGAGGCCACCATGGGCGCTAAGTTCTTCCAGAAATGCTTGGTGTGCATGGCTATCACCATTGTTCTGCTGCTGGTGTACATCACCTTGCGGTTCCGGAAGATCGGCGGTTTTTCCGCTGGTGTGACCGCCATTGTGGCGTTGATCCACGACGTGCTGATCGCCTTCTTCCTGTTCGTGATCTGCGGCATGTCCATCAACGATGTGTTCATCGCTGTGATCCTGACCATTCTGGGTTATTCCTTGAACAGCACCATCGTTATTTACGACCGTGTGCGTGAGAACCGCCGGAAGCTTGGTCCCAAGGCCAAGTATGAGGATCTGATGAACTTGAGCTTGAACCAGACTCTGGGCCGTACCTTGCTCACTTCTGTGACCACGTTCCTGGCCCTGGTGGTAGTGCTGATCGTGGCGTTGATCTTCAACATCAGCACGGTTGTGACCTTCGCCCTGCCCATGATGGCCGGTGTGGCGGCAGGCTGCTTCTCCAGCCAGTGCATCGCTCCTAACCTGTTCGCTATGTGGCAGATCCGGAAGCGTGAGAAAATGGACGGCGCAAAGAAAGCTTAATGAAACTTGAATTCTATGGACAGTTTGTGGTGGACTAAATCAGTTGCCACGAGCTTCCAAGAGGGACCGCAAGGTCCCTCTTTTTTTATGTTTGGCCGCAGGCCACATAATTTTGTTCTGCTGGCGCATCTTAAGAAAAAAGAGAAAGGATCTTTGCCATGAAAGAACAAATTCCCGGACCGAAAAAGCCTCTTCCCAAACAGGAATACCACGAACACGACCCTATTCCAGAGAGTGCACTGCCGGAGAACCCAGCGGTAGCTTCCGCCAATGAGTGCACTGGCCTGATGTTCACTCCTCCGGAAAATTCTTCGGAAATGGAATCCTATCAGGAGCTTTCCCCTATGGCCATTCCCCGCCGGGAACCAGGGGCACCCCGCCAGGCGCTCCATTGCCCGGATTCGGGAAAGCGCCCGGAAAAGCGGCAGTGATAGGGAAACGTGCGGCGGAATTCCAACCGCACCGCCAGGCGCTTCGTTTTCCAGACTCAGGAAAGTGCCCGGAAAAACAATATGACACCAGAAGGACCCTTGGAAATCCAGGGGTCCTTTTTTGTGGAAAATCACCTTTTGATAGGCAAACCTGCGAACTTATGGTATAATGACCCCAAGCGGCTAAAAAACCAAACGAAGCAAATCAGGATACAGAGAAAGGAAGAATGACTATGGCAGCGATTCAAATCAAATGGTTGGGGCATTCCTGTTTCCGTGTGGAATGCGACGGGTATGCCATCGTGCTGGATCCCTTTGAACCGGGTAGCGTACCGGGGTTCCGGGATATTGCAGAAGTGGCGGACCAAGTGCTGTGCAGCCACGAGCATTACGATCACAATTACCGGCAGGGGGTAACGTTGCGTGAGGACGGAAGGACGAATCCGTTTACTGTGACGGCTTTGCCCTCGTTCCACGATGATTGCCAGGGGGCAAAGCGTGGCCCCAACACCTTTCATCTTCTGGAAGCCCAGGGCCTGCGGGTAGCCCATTTTGGGGACGTGGGAGCCATGCCCGCTCCGGAAGTTTTGGACCAGCTGAAGGATTTGGATGCAGTGATGCTGCCAATAGGGGGATTTTACACCGTGGGGCCCAAGGAAGCCCAGGCGATTGTGGAGGCCATTTCTCCCCGGGTGGTGATCCCCATGCACTACCGTTCAGACAGTTTCGGGTTTGATGTGCTGGGTACGCTGGAGGATTTCCTGGAGGTATGCGGCCGCTGGGTGCGCTGCGATACGGACACTTTGGAGATCACACCCAATATGAGCCATCACACGGCGATTCTCACCTACGGGGCATAAAAGACGGAAAAACGGGCCAAAAGTGTGGGAACACTGGTGGCCCGTTTTCTGTATGGTGTTTCGTAGGATGTTACAGATTGGGGGAAAAACCGAAATACCCCAAAATGCCATTATAAATTCCCCGGGCGAAAGCGGGTTGTTCGTCCCGGAGTTTCAAAGCGTCGGCCCCGTTGGAGAGATAGGCCAGCTCCACCAGAATGGCGGGCATGGACGTTTTGCGCAGTACGTACAGGCTGGGATTCAAACGTACCCCATTGTCCCGGGTCCCCACTGCGTCCACAATGCCGCCCAGCACATGCTGGGCCAGCCAGTAGGCCTGGGTGTTTTTCTGGTAAACATACACTTCGCTGCCGTTGACCGCCGGATTGGTATTGGCGTTGCAGTGAATACTGATGAAATAATCCGCTGGCCAGGAATTGGCCAAGTATACCCGGCGCTGGAGACTAGTGGAATTGCTGGTGCCCAGACTTTCGGTAGAGGTGGTCCGGGATACACGGGCTGTAAACCGGGGATCGCTGTTGAGAAGCTTTGCCAGCTCCATGCCCACAGCGTAATTCACGTCCTGTTCCCGCAGCCCAAAGCCTTCCGCTCCGGCGTTGACCCCTTGTGGGTTGTGGCCCTGGTCGATAAAAATGCGAATTGGCAAACCAATTGCCCCCTTTCAAATGTGTTCCTTCCAGTTTATTCCCCAGGACTGGGGAAGGTGTGAAGGTTAGCGGAAGGGATTTTACCCACTCCCTGGAAAATGAGAAAAAACCTCACTCCTTTAATGAAATTCTCATGTTTCCAGTGTATACTAGTTTCGTAAAAATGCGCGAAGGAGGTGCTTGCCATGAACAGAATACAGTCCCGACGCCGTGGATTCTGGACAGCTTTGGGAGCGGTGCTTTTCACCGTGTTTTTGGCGGGGTGTTCCGCCGGCGGTGTCACCCAGGCCCAGGCTACGGAAATCGCTTTGGAGCACGCTGGGATATCCCAGGAAGCGGCGCTGACCATGTCCGTATCCCAAGAGCAGGAAAACGGGGTAGATGTGTACGACATTCAGTTCTCCACGGACAGCCGTTCCTATCACTACGATGTCGCCCGGAATTCCGGAGAGATTGTAAACTACTCCTACGACACTTTGGGAGAGAGTCAGCCAGGGGGAGAAACCCAGAGCGGAAGCCAAGAAACCACACAAGGGGAGAACCAGAGCAGTCAACCCCAGGATTCCAGCTCTTCCACATCCCGGACGGACAGCCAGGTTTCCAGCGGTGGGAGCGCAGCGATCACCGAGGAAGAAGCCAAAGCCATCGCATTGGAACACGCCGGATTGGCGGCAGGCGAGGTGACCTTTTACCGGGTAGAGCAGGACTACGAAGATGGCAGGGCCATTTATGAAGTGGAGTTCTATTCCGGAAACACGGAATATGACTATGAGATCGCCCAGGACAATGGACAAGTCCTCAGCTGCGATTCGGATATTGAAGGGTGGGCGCCCAGCACGCAGAACAACGGAAGTACCGGGGCCATCACTCTGGAACAGGCTACCCAGCTGGTGCTGGACCGGATCCCAGGGGCTACGGAAAGCGACATGCACATCAAAGCGGAGCATGACGATGGCCGGCAGATTTACGAAGGGGAAGTTTATTACGACCAAGCGGAGTACGAATTTGAGATAGACGCTTCCACAGGGAACTTCATCGAGTGGAGCGTGGATTACCGTGATTGAGGAAAGCAGGCGGCCCCGGAGGACCGGGGCCGTTTTTTCCGGAAAGGAGTAACACATGCGGATTTTGATCGCAGAGGATGACCGGGATTTGAACCAACTGGTCAAGCGCAGACTGAAGGAAGCGGATTACAGCGTGGATTCCTGCTTTGATGGAGAAGAGGTGTTCGATTATCTGCTGGGGGCGGAATACGACGCCCTGGTGCTGGATATTATGATGCCCAAAATGGACGGGCTTCAAGTGCTGAAGCGGCTGCGCAAGGAAGGAAACCAGGTGCCGGTGCTGCTGCTTACTGCCCGGGACAGCATTGAGGATCGGGTGGCGGGTCTGGACGCCGGGGCGGACGATTATTTGATCAAGCCCTTTGCCTTTGAAGAGCTTCTGGCCCGGCTGCGGGTGCTGCTGCGCAAACCCCAGGGGGAGAAATCCAGTTCCCTGCGGGTAGGGGAGCTGGAATTGCGGTTAAATACCCGGCAGGTGTTCCGGGGGGAGAAGGAAATCAAACTGTCTTCCAAGGAGTTTTCCTTGCTCCGGTACATGATGCAGAATGCGGGGATCGTTCTGAGCCGGGAAAAACTGGAACAGCATGTGTGGGATTACGATTTCTCCGGTGGCTCCAACGTGATTGACGTGTATATCCGGTATTTGCGCAAAAAGCTGGACGAGGGGCACGAAACGAAGTACATTCACACTGTGCGGGGCCATGGATATGTGTTGAAGGAAGGCACCCCATGAAACGGTTGTCATTAAAAACCAGGCTGGTGCTGCTTCACACCGGAGTGATGACTTTGGTGGTCTGCGGCGTGTTAGCGCTGTTGTTTTCCATCAGCTCCCAGGAGATCCTGACCAATGTGCAAAGGTCTTTGGAAGACCGTGTGGCCGCTTCCCTGGAGAATGTGGAATACCGGCAGGGACGGTTGGAATTCGATTCGGAATTGCTGGAGCTGGAAAACGGGGTGTATCTTTCCGTGTATGCGCCGGGGAGCGATCAGCTTTTGTATGGAAAACTTCCCTATGGATTTACCTATAACCTGTCCTTTTCCGACGGAGAACTGCGTACGGTTACGGCGGGGGAAACGGAATATTATGTGTTGGACATGGAGTTTCCCGTGGACGGATATGGGGATTTGGTCATTCGGGGCATCGTGTCCATCAGCGACGCGGAGCGGGATTTCCGCTATACTCTGCGCCTGGCGGTGATCCTTTCCCCCCTGATTATCGCCGTGACAGCGCTGAGCGGGTATCTGCTCAGCAGGCGGGCGCTGTGGCCTGTGTCCCAGATCACCCGGACTGTTCGGAATATTCAGAAAGACCGGGACTTGTCAAAGCGGGTGCGCCTGGGAGAGGGACGGGACGAAATTTATACCTTGGCCCAAACCTTTGACAGCCTTTTAGACGCTTTGGAAGTGGCTCTAAACCGGGAAAAGCAGTTTACCAGGGACGTGGCCCACGAACTTCGCACGCCTTTGACGGTGGCCATGATGCAGTGTGAGGATTTGCTGTCCCGTGAGGATCTTCCCAAAGAGGCCCGGGAAGAAGTGGAACTGGTGAACCGGAAGGTAAAGTCCATGGCGGAGATGGTTTCCCAGCTGCTGCTTCTGTCCCGGGCGGACCAGGGCCGGGAAAAACTCACGTTGGAGGACCTGGACTTGTCAGAGCTCAGCGAGATGGAGGCAGAGGAGTTTGGGGAAATCGCCGGTTTGAAAAATATCACTCTTTCGTCGGAAATCCAGCCGGGGATCCATGTGGTGGCAGACCAAACCCTGATGCTCCGGCTGTGGGGGAATCTGCTGCAAAACGCCGTGTCCTACGGCAAAGAAGGCGGCCATATCTGGACCAGCCTGAAACGAGAGGGAACCATGGCCTGCCTGCGGGTAAAGGACGACGGAATCGGCATTGCCCCGGAGCATCTTCCCAAGATCTGGGACAGATTTTACCAGGCCGATCCTTCCCGAAGCGGAGATAGCAGTGGCTTGGGGCTTTCCATGGTCAAATGGATTGTGGAAGCTCACGGGGGAAAGGTGCGAGTGTCCAGCGTTTTGGGTCGTGGCACCACTTTTACGGTAGAACTGCCTTTGGCGCCTTCTTCTCAAGATGATGATAATTCTACAGGAACTTGAAATAAACTTTGTTGGGAACTTTACTTAACGATAAAAAACGGGCATTTGTGAAGGAATTGCAAATGCCCGTTTTTTGTGTGGTAGATAAGACCTATAGAATTTCTTTGCGAGTATTTAGCAAATTTTTTTGAGTGGTGCCGTCTTGAAAAAAGCAATACGTAAAGATATAATGAGAAAAAAGATAGAAAAGAAAACAAAAAGACGGTGAAATCGAAATGAAACAAAAGCTAGAGTTTTCCTTAAAATCGAAAACGTTGGTAATTGTAGGTGCTTTGGTATTGCCGTTGCTCATTTTATTGATTGTGTTTTGTGTCTATACGGTAAACCAGTCTTTTGAATTTATGCGAAAGACTGGAAATAGCACCCTGCTATTATATCAAAATAGCTTAGAAAATGATTTGCGAAGCATTGAGAGTATGATGATTTCCTTGGCGGCTTCAGATCAAAACTATCAGGAATTGGGACACTCTATGGAGCCGTATGATAAATATGGACGTTTATATAATGTGTGTAACCGTTATAAGGATATCGAGGCGACATATCCCATTATTGGGGCAATGCATTTATATGCCTCTAGCAATGATGTGTCCCGCACCGAGTATGCAGGAAGCTATTCCTATCAGTTTAAGAGGACGTTGCAAAGCACCATTCAGTTTCTGGTGAAAAGCGAACCAAACCCATCTCGTTATGGTTGGTTTTATCAGGATATTGAAGGCAGCAAAATGTTGCTGAGATTTTTTGGTTCTGACAATCTGTTTACCGTTTGTATGGTCGATCCTCAAAATTTAAATGCGCCGCAAAACCTAAAACGGGAAGATGACAATGAAAATACGGGAATTTTACTGTATGCGACTCCTGAGGGAGAGATAGTGCTGGATGATTTACCCATAGAGGTGAAGAAAGAATCCGGGGGATTTGTGCAGACGGGGGGACAAGAAAAGTACGTTGTGTCTTCCCAGTTTTCACAATATAGTGGCAGCTGGCTGATCTATTTGCAGCCGGGTGGAAATGTTTTCGGCAGTTTGGATCTGTTTCAGAGTTTCTTGGTCGTGCTTTCGGTGATTCTTTGCTTGCTCGTTCCAATAACGGTGAATTTGTTGAACCGTTCTTCGTTTATTCCTATGGCTCATTTGATGGAGACGGTTCAGCAAATTAAAGAGGGCGGCGCGGAATTACGTATGGAAAAAAGATATAGCGCCAAGGAATTTAGAATACTCAACGCTACATTTCACGAATTGCTGG
>DXXH01000088.1 GCA_019416395.1 Clostridiales bacterium | reverse complement strand
ATACTGGACCGCATCACGGACCTGGTGAAGGATATCCAGGATAAATATGAGCACCTGGATAAGATCAACAATTCCATTCAAGCCCAAATGGCCCAGGTGAAGCACCCCACGGCGAAAGATTTTCTAGTAGCTACCTTTTTAAATTCTTCGGCCATGAACCAGGGACTGGATAAAGGCTCTAGAATTGTTCCTGCACTGCTGTTCCAGCCCCACTTTTACAATTTAATATACTCCCTGAAAACAGATCCCAAAACGGGGGCTACCATGCTGTATTCCGAGCAATACGAGCAGATCGCCAAATCGCCGCTGTTCCAGCAGTTCAAATACATAAAGACCTTCACCCCCATGCGGCGTCTCACCACCAGTTATGCCGCCACGGTGCGGTTTATGGCAAAGCAGCTGGACGATGCTGACAAGAACGCAGTGATTCCCGACGCGATTGCCACCTACCTGCTCAACCGCAGTTTTATGATTGACTGGCAGGACCGGCTGTTCAAGGACAGCGTCCTGGTGCGTTTTGAAGACGGCAAGCTGAATCCCAAAGCCACGTTTACAGCCCTGGCGGAATTTTTAGATATCCCCTATACAGAAAGCATGACCTATTGTTCCAGCAGTAAGGGCATCAACCCAGAGAGTATGGAAGGAAATGTGCGAGGATTTGACCCTGCCACCGTATACCGCACTTACGATGACTTTGCCAACGACGACGAGCGGGCGTTTTTAGAATATTTCTTCCGGGACGTGTACCAGGAATACGGGTATGATTTCCACTATTACAAGGGGGAAGAAGTCACCGAGGACTGGATTCTGGATAAGCTGGACAAGTTCACCTGCATGGATTCGTTTATCGCCAAATCCTGGAGAAAGCACCTGGCGTCCTTAAGCGTAAAAGATGCCAAAGAAGGAAAAGAAGTCAATTTAACCGAAGAAGCCATTGAAGAAGCGGTACAAAAGACCTTGGATACCTGCAAAAAGAACCGGTTACAAGTTGCCCAGCTCTTGTCCAAAGACTTGCGGTTCATCAACAAAAACTATCAGCCCCTGCGCATGATGAAAAAGCTACAGCTAGACCCAAATTTGCTGGAGCAGCCCCTTTACCATTGACCCATACACAAGCGAACGGAGGATAACAGCATGATTATTTGGCTTATCGGCATTTCTGGAGCCGGAAAAACCACCATAGGCCGCCGTTTACAGCGGTACTTTCAAGAGCAGAGGATCAAAAACGATCTGATTGACGGGGATGACGTGCGGGATTTGTTTGACCGGGATCTGGGTTACACCGATGCGGACCGGGAAGCAAACATCAAACGGATCATTCTCGGCGCCTACCTTTTGGACCGGAATGGCATTGTGGGTATTATCTGCAATATTTCCCCTCTGGAGCACCTGCGCGCTCTTGCCCGGCGAAAAATCCCCGGCTATCATGAGATCTATTTGAAAAAGGATCTGGCTGTCAGCCGGAAAAATGACGTCAAAGGCGTTTACCGGGAAAACGAGGGAAAAACTCCCATTGTGGGAATCGACGCTTCTTTCGACGAGCCGCAACACCCGGACCTGGTGCTGGAAGTGGATAAAATGACGGAAGACGAAACCTTCCAAGCGGTTCTGGACTATCTTGCTCAGTGTGGAGGATTACAAGCATGAATTTCGCCTCGATCAACGAAGAAACGCTTCAGGACGTAATCAACATCGAAACAGGCCTTTTAGCGCCTCTGAAAGGCTTCATGGGAGAAGAGGATTTCCGCAATGTGGTGGACCGCTTCTGCCTGGCGGACGGCAGTGTTTTTACCATTCCCGTCACCTTGGATATTCCTGAAAAACTCTATAAGGAAACCCGAACAGGCGACACCCTGTACCTCACTTTTGAGGACAAGCCTGTGGCTGAATTGACGGTGGAAAGCTTATATGAGGTAACGCCGGAAGATATCAGCACCATCTTTCTCACCAGCGAAACAGCCCACCCTGGGGTAAAAAAGGAACTGGAACGTTCCCCCTACCGGGTGGGTGGCCCTGTCCGGCTGACAGAGCGCTCCTATTTGGAAGGAGCGTTGCGCCCGGAACACACAAAGGCGATCTTTGCCCAAAACGGCTGGAAAACTGTGGCTGGCTTTCAAACCCGGAACCCAGTGCACAAAGCCCATGAGCATTTGCAGCGGGCTGCTCTGGAGCTGTGCGACGGCTTGTTTATCAACCCCATCACCGGCTGGAAGAAAAAAGGCGATTTCACGGAAGAAGCGGTGATGGCAGCATACCATGCCATGAGCCAGCAATTCTATCCCAAAGACCGTGTTTACGTTGCGGGACTCAAGACGCAGATGCGGTATGCCGGTCCCCGTGAGGCCGTTTTTCACGCCATTATCCGCCGGAATCTGGGCTGCACCCACTTTATCATTGGCCGGGATCACGCCGGTGTAGGCGGCTACTACGGGGCATACGACGCTCACGCCTTGGCACGCCGGTTGTCCGAAGAACACGATCTGGGAATCCATTTGCTGCTGATGCGGGAACCCTATTACTGCAAAATCTGCGGCCAAGTGGTCACGGACAAACACTGCGCCCATTACGATACCGGACGGGTGGAAATCAGCGGCACCATTATCCGCAAATATATTTCCCAAGGGTATATCCCCGACGAACTGATGATGCGCAAGGAGATCTTTGAAGCCATTCTGGCCTGCGGCCAAATCTTTATTGAGTGAGCTATGAATTCCCAAACCGCTTTAAAAAAACTCCGGGAGCTTCTGGGGGAAAACACCTATCAGAAAGTGCTGGACGAACTGGCCGGCACAACGGTGTACTTCCCTGCCAGCGGCACTCCTGCCGACCGGAATGAACGCAACATACAGTTGAAAGACGATTTCTACAGTGGGCAATATGAAATTGCCGACCTGGCTCACAAATACGACTTGAGCATCTCCCGCATCTATAAAATTCTCCAATCTAAGTAAATTTTCCTTCTTTCTTGGAGTACGACCAAACTCCGCCTTTTGCCCTTCCTTCTTGAGATTCCCAGTGATATACTGAAAGTACAGTAAGAAGGAGGGGCTTTCATGAGCTTAGAAACGTTAAAAGATCAAGAGGTATTTATCACCTTTTTAGCCCTTGCTCTGCTTCTGGCGGGGGCCTATATCGGCGGGAAAATCGTTGAGGCTTTCCGGGCGCCCAAAGTGATCGGAGAAATCCTGGGTGGCATGCTCTTTGGCGGCACCTTCCTGTATCACTTCTTCCCCTCAGCCATGGAAGCTGTGTTTCAGGCCTATCCCCAAGAAGGAAAAGTACTGAACTTGATCTACCAATTTGGTTTGGTGTTTCTCATGTTTTCCTCTGGGTATAACACCCAGATCCAAACAGGTAAAGAAAACCGCCGCATTATCGGCTGTGTCTTCGTGGGAGCCACCTTGCTCCCCATGCTGGGCGGTATCCCCTTCGCCTTTTTGATGAAAGACAATTTCATCGGAGAAACACAAAATCAGTTTTCCTTTGTGCTGGTGTTTATCATCGGGGTGGCCATTACGTCGATCCCTGTGATTTCCAAGATCTTCTTCGATATGGGGGTTATGAACACCCCCTTTACCAATACGGTGCTTACCGTCTCCACCCTTCAGGACCTTTGCTTATGGATCCTGCTGAACCTGGCCACACGGGTGGCAGAAACCGGTACCGCCGATCCCCTGGATATGGCGATTGTGGTTCTGCTGACGCTGGGCATGTTTGTGGCGGCCAAGCTGTTTGCCGACCATCTGCCTGTTGGATACCGGCGGCAAGTCCGGGCCACGGATTTCTACACCATCAGTTTTGTAGCCCTTTTCCTGGTTTGCGCCTTGCTTTGCCGGGTAGGCATCAACATCATGTATTCCGCTTTCCTGGTGGGATACCTGGTAAAGGCCATCTCCAAACGGGACGACGCCGCGAAAGGCCGCATGGAAGCCGTTTCCAACATTGCCTTTTCCCTGTTTGTGCCCATTTATTTCGCACTGGTAGGCATTCAATTGAACTTGATCCACCATTTCTCCTTGATCCGCTTCGCCCTGTTCTTTGTGATCGCTTTTGGTTTGGAAGCCATTGGCACCATTTTGATGCTTCAATTCACCAATCTGAGGAAAGCGGTCATCGGGAACTTTGCCGTCACCATGAACGCCCGGGGCGGCCCCGGAATCGTTCTGGCTACCGTGGCCTATTCCAGCAAGATCATCAGCGTGGAGTTCTTTACCGTCCTGATTTTGACCACAATGCTTTCTTCTTTGATTGCCGGCTACTGGCTGCGCTATCAGCAAAAGAAGGATCCTGACATATTTTTCAAACTAACAAAAGAAGGAGGAGATGGGGTTTCCACCCATCGAGAAAAAGCATGAAAAAGTTTATTTTAACCGTGGGACCCGCTCTTGGCACGGAAGTCCCGCTGAAAGACGTTCACAACGACAAAAATATTTACCGGATCAATGGCGCCCACGGCAGTGTGGAAGACATTGAAAAGATGATCCAGAATATCCGCAGCCAGATCCCTGACAGCGAGATCCTGCTGGATCTTCCCGGAAACAAGGTCCGCACGGCCAATATCAAAGAAGGCATCCAGCTGGAGAAGGGCAAGACCTTTACCCTCACCTGCGACCACTTCAATTACCCCGATTTCTACCGTCATCTGAAACCCGGTATGACCGCCTGGGCCAACGACAGTATTTTCGAGTTCGAAGTGGTTTCCGCCGACGAAAATGGCATTGTGTTCCTGTCCAAATCCGACGGTGTTTTGATCAACAACAAGGGCGTCCATGTGCGGGGAATCCACAAAGATATTCCCTTCCTGTTTGAGAAGGACCGCAAGCTTATTGACTTGGCCAACCGATACAAGCTGGATTATGTGGGACTGTCTTTTGTCCGTTCTCCCGAGAATGTGAAAGAGGCTGCCGCTCTCATCAACAAGGACACAAAGATCATTTCCAAGATCGAAACCATCGACGCGGTGGAACATCTTCAGGAAATTCTTTCCCTGGTAAAGTACATCTTGGTGGACCGGGGCGATCTTTCCACCGATATCGGCATTATCAAAATCCCCAGATTCCAGAAGTACATCATCGAAAAGGCCCTTTACGCCAATGTGAATGTGTTCCTGGCCACCCAGGTTCTGAAAAACATGGAGACAAAACCCCTTCCCACCATCGGCGAAGTGGAAGCCCTCTATGAGATCATGAAATCCGGCGTGTACGGCGTCCAGATGTCCGAGGAAACTGCTGTGGGCCGCTATGTGCCTGAGTGCGTGGACATGCTGAACCAAATGAGCCAGGAAGTGGAATCCGAGACCATTCAGCTGTAACACACTTCTATTGCTCTTTCTACGAGGAATCTGTTTATGACACAATTATCTGACCTGCACACCCACACCAATGCCTCGGACGGGCAATACGCTCCCAGGGATTTGGTGGCCCTGGCCCAAAAAGCCGGGATTCAATGCCTGGCTGTTACAGACCACGACACCATTGACGGCGTTGAGGAAGCTGTTCAAGCCGGGAAGGAGTATGGGGTGACCGTACTCCGTGGTGTGGAATTTGGCGCTAAAGAAGACCGGCACATGCACATTTTAGGGCTGAATCTCCAGGCGGGCTGCGCGCCCCTGGAGCAGCTGTGTCAAACCCTGAAAGACAGCCGGAACCAGCGGAAATACCGCATTGTGGATTTCCTGGCGGAAAAAGGGATCCACATTGACCTGAACGAGGTGGAGGAACTGGCTGGGGGCGATGTAATTGCCCGGCCCCACTTTGCCCAGGTCCTGGTGCGCCACGGCTATGTGGCCAATACCCGGGAGGCCTTTGACCGCTATTTGGACACAGACGAGTACCAGCGAATTGAGCGCTTCAAGGCGGATGCCGCCACCTGTATTGCCACCATCCATCAAGCGGGGGGAAAGGCAGTCTTGGCGCACCCTTACCAGCTGAACTTCTCCGACGAAAAGCTGGAAGAGACGGTGGCCCGCTTAAAGGAAGCCGGGCTGGACGGTTTGGAGTGCTACTATCCCAAACACACCCAGGAAATGGTCGGCCACTACCTGGATTTGGCGAAAAAATACCAGCTGCATATCAGCGGGGGCAGCGATTTTCATGGAGAACGGGTCAAGCCCGATATTGCTCTTCGCCCTCTGCCGCTGGATGTGCACTGGCTTTTCGAGTGAAGTTGGAAATAAAAGAAGCTGCCGGGAATCCCCCGGCAGCTTCTCTTTTTGTCTACTTTCAAACCAGCCGTTTCCAGGCTGTTTTTGCTCCGCTTTGATCCTTACTTCTTTAAGAATGTCCCCAGCTTCTTATCTGCGGTGCGAATGTGGGAGATCAAAACGCCGATGTGGGCGTTCAAATTGCCCAGGTCGCCTACGGTAGGACCAGTCATGGGAATAGAAGCCCCGATCTCCCGCAGCTTCCGCTTGTAGCTGTCATGGAACATCTTGTGAGAAGGATACTCGGGATACTTTGCCTGCTGCTGCAGCTGCTCCTCATGGGCAAAGTGCTTGTCCACGTAGTCCAGCAAAAACCGGAGAGTAGGCTCGATCTTGGAACGGCCCTGGCCGCTGCTGCAAGCATCTATCAGATGGTTTACAGCGGCAAACAGCTGCCGATGCTCACTGTCGATGATGGCGTTTCCCGTCTCCAGGTCTTTTGTCAATTCGTACTTCATTTGTTATTGCTCCTTTCAAAAGCGTTTTTTTCTTTATAGTGAATCCCAATCTGTTGATAAATCGGGAATTATATGCCCATACTTTCCTTGGCACGGCTTTTCCGCCGCCAAGGAGGTCTTTATGGAGTTCGAGTTTTCCTATTTCTGCTCTTGCAGCCTGGAAGAATACAAGATTATCCAACACTACACCGATTATTACGCGGGTCAGGGGGCCACTTATGAATTCCCCCGCTGCCGCATGGTGCCTGGGTGCGTCCCCCAATGGGTCAAACTCAGCTTTTGGCGGGATTCCCAAGGATATCGCCTTTGCTTCCAGCCCTCTGTATCCTACCAGGGAAACAGCCCGGTTCTTGCCCGTTTTTTTCAATCCGGCTCCCACTGGTTCCCCACCTTTGAGAAACTGGTCCAAACTCTCAGCTCCCTGAAACCAGAACTGGGCCAGGTCACCCTTCCCCTGCTGTACCGGGGGCTGAACGCCGCCCTGCAATCCAGGGTCCTGGGACAAACGCAAGCGGTGGAAGAAGTGGCCTTCAAGCTGTACAGCCACATCTGGAAAAAAGAACCTGCCCGGCCGTTGTCTTTGATTTTTTACGGCCCCACAGGGGTGGGGAAATCAGAGCTTGGCAAAGCCATCGCCCCGGTGCTCAACCGCCAATGCGGCAAGGACACTTACCAATTCGTTTGGACAGAGCTGAACACCTTCACCCAGCCCCACTCGGTTTACCGGCTGACGGGGGCGCCCCCCGGGTACGTGGGCTACGACGACCAGCCTATTTTCGAGGCGGTACGCCGGAACCCCTACACGGTCTTCATGTTTGACGAGCTGGAAAAAGCTCACCCGGAAGTGTTAAAGGTATTCATGTCCATTTTAGACGAGGGCAGGTGCACCGCCCGGAAAGAAGACTCCCAAGGCAGCCGGGAACTGGATTTTCGCCGCTGCGTATTCCTATTCACCACCAACCAGGACCTTTCGGAGCAAGGCTCCCAGCCAGTGGGATTTTCCACCACCCAGGCAAAACCTGTGGAAACCAACCCCTGGGAAGAGCGGCTTCTCGCCCAATCACCCCTAGGGGCACTGGCCCACCGGCTGTTCCAGGACAGCGAAACCGCCCGGCAAGCCATGGTACGAGCAGGCGCTTTGAAGGAAATCGCCGGACGTTTCAGCGGGATCATCCCTTTCCAGCCTTTGGACGCCCAAGCGAAAGCCGCCATTACCGCCAAGCAAATCGCCTCTCTGGGCAAGGAATACGGCCTGCTGGTGGAAGAGGTGGACCCGGAAATCGTCCAGGCTGTAACGCCTCAGGACGCCTTTTCCGTCCGGTCCTCTCTGGGCATTTTAGAGGGGATTTTCACCCCCCTGTTTGCCCAGCAGCCCCGTTCCCCTCAAGAAACCCGCTGGAAACTGGTGGGACCCTTAAACGCCATGACCTTGGCGCCTTTGTCCCCCAGATCCCCCAGCGGCAAACCTGTTCAAGTGGTCTGCTGACAGGTCTGCTGCAAGGGTATGGACAACTGGGTGGCTTTTCCAGTGTTCATATCCACCCGGTAAATGTACTCTCCGCCACTGCTCATCAGGTACATGCCCTCAAACTGGTTGGTATCTCCCGGGTCGTCCCGGTTGTACACTTGCAGCTTGATGCAGGGGTGGCCGTCTACCAGCACATTTCCCCCGATCGCGTACACCTCGTATTCCTTCATGCTGTCGCCGCTCAGACCCAACTCTGCGGGAGTCAGACTGTTGAAATAGTCCACCATCTCATTTTCCGACATGGGCTCTATGGCTTCTCCCTCTTGGGCCAGCTGTATGGTACCATGGGCCGTGCCTACGGTCACATTGCACTGGCCTGGGGTCCACGCTACTTTGATGGTCAGAAGCTCTTCTCCCTGATCCTGGGTGGATTCTCCTTCCCCGGCGTCCTGGGCGCTGCTTTCCGTGGCTTCGCTTTCTGTGGCATCACTCTCCGCAGAGCTGCTCACATCGCTGGTTTCTTCCTCTTGGCCGCTTCCCTCTTCCAGGGATTTGGCCAGAAGCACCTGGTTTTCCTCACTGGTGTAATCCGGCTGCTGGGTCTGAACGAAGTTCTCGTCCACCACAACAAATCCGTTTTCCTCATTGGTCAGTTCCGACACGTATTTTTGGGCTGCGGCCCCCGCGTCGTCCAGACCATCATAAGTATACACCTCAGAGGACTTCTCTGTCACGTCTGTTTCATCTTCCACGCTCAACGCCGTCACATCCACGCCATCTACTTTGTACGTGGTGGGCAAGGTACTGGTTTCCTTTTCCTGACAGCCGCATGCGCTTCCCAATATGGCTGCGGCTAAGAAAATTCCAAACAGTTTATGTTGCTTCATCGCTTGTCTCATCTCCTGTCTCTTGGGAAAATCCTCTTTCGCCCTTTATAGGCAGCGAATGATGACCGAGTCATTTTCCCGGAGTACTTGCTGGAATCCCGCTTCCTGTCCATTGACCAGCAGCTCCACCGGCCGGTCCAGGTTTTGAAAATCAATTTGGGAGTATTCCAGCAAATCCATCAGATAGTAGGGGGATCCGTCCAGCTTACCCGGAAGGTCCATGGCTTCATCGTTTAAAAACAAATGCAGCGGCCGGTAGGGCGGCATATTCTCAGGGACCGGATCCTCTGGTTTCTTCTCGGCCGTCTGCCCCGCCGGAGCAAGCTCCTGCGCGGGGACCGGCTCCGATCTCTTTGCACCACGGGTTCCCTTTGCCCCACCCGGCGTCTTTACCCTATCCTGGGCCTCGTCCGGGCCCTGGTCCGCCGGTTCCGAAACTTCCAGGACTTCCTGTACCGGGGGCTTGGGGAAAGAGCTTTGGGGAAGAGTCAAAATCACGTCTCCCTGGGCCAAGGGGGTATCCCAAGGCACTTCCTCGTTATTCACCAAGGCGCCCCCGGGGAAATCCTCGCCCAAAAGCTGAAGCAGCGTCCTTGCGGCGGGCCGGCCGCTTTTGGCCGGAATGAAGTCGATCTTGTCTCCCGCGTGGACCACGGAATGAATGGAAGCGTCTTCCCCATTGACCCGCAGCACTGCCGGCAGGGCCGGTTCCCCGTGAATGATCACCCGCTTGCCGTCCAGGGTAAGGCTCAGGTTCCGGACGCTCTTGCCAATCATGTCGGAGTAGAGATATCCGTTCATCATCAGAATATCCTGTAAACTCAACACCCCGCTGCGGAACAGCTTTGCCGGGGTGCCGTTGAGCAGGATTACATAGCTGTCATTGAGCAGCCCCAGACCTGCGGAAATGGCGATCCCCAAAGGTGTGGCGAACTCCGGCGTATTGATCTCCAACTCCGGGGAAACCACGCTCTTGGCGAAATTGGCTCCCGCGATGGCCACCCGTTTTTCGTCCATCTGCAAATACTGGGCCACTTTTCCGCACAGGCCCTGGAGCTTGCTGCCGCCCCCCGCCAGGAACACCGCTGAGGGAGCTTTTCCCCCATTGACTTCGGTGACCTGCCGGGCAATTTCCTGGGCCAAGGTATCCATGGCTTCCGCCACGGCCTCTTCCACCTCTTGCGCGGTGGTGGTTTCGTCCAAGCCCAGAATATTGGTAAAGGGGATTTCCTCTTTTTCCCCCAGGCTGCGTTTCATCTGTTCCGCCATTTGGAAATCCACCAGGAAATACCGCATAATGGCTTCGGTAATCTCGTCCCCGGCAACTGTGGCC
>DXXH01000087.1 GCA_019416395.1 Clostridiales bacterium | reverse complement strand
CTGGGCTTTTCGCCTTCCTTTTAGCCGGGCGCATCATTTTTGGAAAGAAAACACAGAAAAGCCAGGATAAAAGCATCCTGGCTTTTCGTTTGCTTTTTTGAAGAAGAGATCCGATATAGAAGATCTGCGGTGCTTTATTTCTGTTTGTATTCTGGGATTTCCCTAAACAGTAACGTTTTTTCAGGCCAAAGAAATTGATCATTTCTATATTCCTGCGCTATAATGTACCAAAATAAAATCTCCCATGGGAGGCAGTATCAGATGGTTAAGGTGATGAAAGAAGAATTTGTCGTCATTGGCAAAGAAGGCTCCACCTTAGACGGCGACGGATTTATCCAGAAATTGTGGCAGGACGCCAATGGTCATTTCAGTGAAATCGCAGATTTGCTAAAGAAAGACGCAAGTGGAAATCTTGTGGGGATCTGGGGTGCCATGTCTGATTGTTCCCGCTCCTTTCAGCCATGGGAGGACGGCTTTCGGAAAGGTTTGTATCTGGCGGGAGTGGAGTGCGTTGACCAAGCGGAAGCGCCTGAGGGATGGACAAAGTGGACCATACCGGGCTATGAGTACCTAGTGGTGGAAAACCATAGCGGAGTGTTTGAAAAAACCATCAGACAAATGGAGGAACAGAGAATTCCTCTGGCTGGAGCCGTTCACGAATACACCGACCCGGCCACGGGAAAGGAGTATCTGTATTTTCCCATAAGAAAAATTGAGGGGAATGAAAAGCTCCCAAAAAGTTAATAATATGAAATCAAACCCCTCCGGCAAATACCGGAGGGGTTTACGGTTCTATGTTTTTTATTGCTTGTGGTTTGGGATCCCATATGATAAACTAAACATAATTAACGTAAAACCATAAATGGTTTTTCAAATTTATATGTAAGAAATTGATCTAAAATTAGGAGAAACGCATGGCTTTCGTCGAAAAACATTACGACGTGGAAGTGAGGGAATCAAGTGGCGTGGTGGAAAGCTCTTCGGCCATACACATTCTCTACTCCGCTATGAACAACTGCAGACTGAAAGTGGAAGACAAGAGAATTCCTTTCCCGCAAGGGGAAGTGTTTCTTTTGAATGTTCAGCAGATGGCTCATGTGGAAATCCCTCCGAAAGGCATGGTGGCGATTATCTCCTTGGACTATCGATGGCTTTGCCAGACCACGGGACGGGAACGACTGAAGTTTGGCTTAGAAAATCAAGATCCCACTGGGCGATGGTATAAAGAGTTGAAACGGCAGGTGGAGGAATTCCTGCTTGTCTCAACAGAGGGTGGAACAGGCCAGATTTTTCATGAGCTGGAATCCTTTTTCGCCCTTGCCCGATTACTGGTCCAACAGTATTTGGTGGAAGAATCCCAACCGCCGAAAGAGGACCGGGCAAGCCGGCTTCTCCTCCTTCTATCCGCAAATGGGGATCTATCCCTGCAGGAACTGGCCGACCAGCTTTATCTTTCCTCTGCGGCTGCCTCCCGTTTGTTTCAGAAGGTCACCGGCGAGGGATTTTCTCATTATAAAAAACGCATCCGTCTGGAACGGGCAAAAAGGGAATTGGCAGCCGGCAACAAACCCATCACCGCTGTAGCTATGGAAGCGGGCTTTACTTCTTCCACCGCCTTCAACCGGGACTTCAAAGAGGTCTTTGGGCTCACACCCTCTCAGTATCGAAACCAGGCCCAAATCCATCAGCAAAAGGATTGCGAAGAACTTTCCCTACAGAGGATAAATCAGGTTTTGCAGGAACGTTCTGCGCAAAAGAGAACATCTGCCATTCAGCGGGTAGAGATTACCCCACAGCAAATGGTCCCTTTGAAAAGCATTCAGGGGAAAATCCTCACTGTAGGACCAGCATATTTGCTTCAAGGAGCGGTGATGCAAAACCAAGTGAGTTTTCTCGCCCGCCATTTGGATGTGGAATACCTGCGGATCTGGAGTCCCTTCTCCCAGCAGATGCTTCAAGGAGAAGGCGTGGACAATATCTTTCACTTCACAAATTTGGATACTGTGCTGGACTTTTGTGTGGACAACCATTTAAAGGTCCTTTTTGATCTGGCCCAGCGCCGGGATTTTTCCCTAGCCAGTGAGTCCCAGCCCATCTACGCCAGAGCGTCCCAGAAGCCCATGGACTGGTTTCAGGTTCTGGACGCATTCCTTCAACATATTCGCCGCCGTTACACGGAAGAGGTGGTCAGTCAATGGGTCTATGGGATCAGCTTTTATTTAAATGATCTCCCTTACTCTTCCAATCAGGACATGACCAATGAAGAGGTATGGCGCCGGGGATATAGCCTTATTAAATCCCTGTTGCCAAAAGCGCGTGTTGCAGGTCCTGGTCTGTTAGCGGGTAATCCGGAAAATTCTCTGCGGGTCTTGGACGAAGTGCTCCACTGGGAATCTCCACCGGACATTTTCACATCTACACACTATCCCTATTTTTTTGAAGGAAGCTTGGAGAAAGAATCCATCTTTCAGAAAAAATTACAAAAGGTGAACGACAGCAGTTTTTTAGCAGGTCAGCTGAAGTTTTTGCGTACTCAGCTGGATCAGCGGGGCTTTCAAGGGGAACTTTGGGTAACAGACTGGGGGATTAGCCTTGGAAACCGCAATTTCATTCAGGACAGCTGTTACCGCGGAGCGGTAATTGTAGACGACCTTATCCAAGCGGAAGGATTGGCGGACCGCATGAGCATTTTCTGCGCGTCGGATCTGTTGAGCGCCTACGGCGACTCTGGAAACGTGCTTTCAGGCAGCGCCGGGATCCTTTCCCAAACCGGAATCCGCAAGCCCGCCTACTACGCTTTTCGCTTCCTTCAAGATCATGGAAAGTATAAGCTGTGCCAGACGGAGCACTGCTTGGTAACGGCGGAAAGCCCTCAGGATCTGCGGGTACTCTGCTTCAATCGCAAACAGCTGGGGCCAAAGTATTATCTTCTGGAGGAAAACTCCCATCTGCCCAACAGCTTAGAGGGACTTTTCGCTGATGTGAAACCTGTTGAGATGGAGTTGCATTTTCGGGATCTTCCGTCTCGTCCCGGTCCCTATTATATCCGCCAGCGGATCCTCAACAAGGATCAAGGGGCGCCCCTGACCAAGTGGATCGGATTGGGGTGTATCCCCAATCTTACCCGAGAGGACTTGGAATATCTGGAGCGAACTTCTGTGCCGGAGGTGACTTTGGAACGTCAGTTGGCAGAAAACAATGAGCTAACCCTGCGTTTTACCTTAGAGGCCAATGAGATACGCATGATTTACATTACTTAATTACCGAAAATAGTTTCCTGATAGTCAAATGTGTCTGCCCTGGGGAGTGTCCCCAGGGTGTTTTTTTGTGACTTTTTTGCCATTATACGCAAAAAATGCAATATTTATTTGCGCATCACCTTGATGTAACAAAGAAAAACGCAAAAACTGAGCAAGAACTCGAAAGAAACGAAGAAGTTTCTCAAAGAAAACCGGAGTAAAATGATTGACAAAGATGCACAAAAACATTTCTCATTTCGGATAAAAACAAATCATAAGGAGGAACTTTTCGTGAAAAAATTAAAAGTTGGCATCATTGGGTGTGGAGGTATTGCCAATTCCAAGCACCTGCCCGCTCTTACGTCCCAGAAGGACAAGTGCGAAATTGTGGCGTTTTGCGATATCATTTGGGAGCGCGCGGAGAAAGCCGCTGCCCAGTACGGCGTGGAAGGGGCTCAGGTCTGCGAGGACTACCATGAGCTGCTGGCCAACCCTGACGTTGACGTGGTCCATGTGCTGACCCCCAACGTGGCTCACTGCCCCATCACCGTAGCCGCTTTTGAAGCCGGCAAGCACGTAATGTGCGAAAAGCCCATGGCAGCCACCACCGCCGACGCCCAGCTGATGATGGACGCCTGGAAAAAGTCCGGGAAGAAGTTCACCATCGGCTATCAGAACCGATTCCGCAAGGACACTCAGACACTGTTTAAGGCCTGCCGCAGCGGCGACCTGGGGGACATCTACTTTGCCAAGGCCCATGCCATCCGCCGGAGAGCGGTGCCCACCTGGGGCGTATTCCCGGATAAGTCCAAGCAGGGCGGCGGTCCCCTCATCGACATCGGCACCCATGCCCTGGATATCACCCTGTGGATGATGGACAACTACGAGGTAGAGAGCGTCACCGGTTCCGTGTTTGAGAAGCTGGGCCACATGAAGGAGGCCACTGTGGGCAACATGTTTGGCCCCTGGGATCCGGACAAGTACGAGGTGGAGGACTCCGCCTTCGGCTTCATCAAAATGAAGAACGGCGCCACCATCTTCCTGGAAAGCGCCTGGGCCATCAACCTGCGGGAATCCCGGGAGGCCAGCTGCACACTGTGCGGCACCAAGGCCGGCGCTGAAATCATTGGCGGCATGAGCAAGGCTGAGGGAGAGTACGACCTGATCTTCAACAAGACCGATTACGGCCAGCTCACCGAGGAAACGCTCTCTCCCGGTGGAACCATCGCTTTCTTCGAGGGCAGCTCCGACAAGCCGGAAGAGGTGGAGTGCAAACAGTGGCTGGAGGCCATTCTCAACGATACCCAGCCTCTGGTAAAGCCCGAGCAGGCTTTCACCGTCACCAAGATCCTGGACAACATCTATAAGTCCGCCGCCCAGGGCAAAGAGATCAAATTTGATTGATCTACAAAGGAGGAAACGCAGTGTATCGCAACGAGAAGAAGGGCCCCAAGCGTGGGGTGGCGCTGTACAGCTACTCCGCCGAGTTCGGCTTTGAGAAGAACCTGGAAGATTGCTTCGAGGACGTCCACGACATGGGCGCCCATGGCATCGAGATCCTGGCCAATATTCACATTGAGAATTACCCCTATCCCACTCAAGCCTGGGTGGACAAGTGGTTTGGACTGCTGGACAAATACCAGCTGGAGCCGGTGGAGTACGGCCACTGGGTGGATTCCCACGTGCTCCAGGATCGTGACTTGACCACCGAGGAGTCCATCGAGTTTCTGTGCCGGGACCTGCGGCTGGCCCACCGGCTGGGGTTCCGGATCCTGCGGACCAAGATGCCGGTGATCAACGAGCTGCTGGAGCCGGTGGAGAACTGGCGGGAGATCATCAAGGGCGCCCTGCCTCTGGCGGAAGAACTGGGCCTGGTCATGTGCCCGGAGATCCACATCCCATCCAACCTGAAAGGGAAAATGGTCCAGGAGTATGTGGATTTCATCAAGGAAACCGGCACCAAAAGCTTTGCCCTGAACATCGATTTCAGCGTGTTCCGCACCAAGTTTGAAGAAGGGGAATGGAAAGACCCCAGCTTTGTGCCCAACGTGCCGGAAGATATAATCCCTCTGCTGCCCTATGTGGCCTGCTGCCACGCCAAGTACTTCCATGTGGATGAGAACTTCCAGGAGACTCACGTGCCCTATGCGGAGATTTTGAACATTCTCAAGGAGCACAACTGGGACGGATACCTGCTCAGCGAGTACGAGGGGGCGGACAAATACGATCCCGGCTATGAAGTGGGGCAGATGCTCCGCCGCCATCACATCTTGATGAAGAACATTCTGGGCGACTGAGGAGGGAAACAGCATGGAAAAACAAGTGATTCAATCTGTGGGATTCCGGAACATCTACGAGGACAGTAAAGCGGTGGGTTTCCAACTGAAAATCCGCCTGCCCTACTACCGGGGCGTATTCCTGAGCCAGGTCAAGGCTGGAAACCTGACGGTGGACGGAGAAGTATTCACGCCGGACCGGGTGCTGTGGCGGATCGGCGGGGAAGACTACACTGTAGAAGAAATGCGGGCAGACTGGAAAACTCATTGGAATCCTCTGGAGCCGGCTGTGCTGGTGGTGAAGAAGGAGGGCGGTCTGGCCCAAGGATACCACAATATTCAATTTGGTTTTTGCGTCACCCACTCCTACATGCCCCCGTTTATGGAGTCCGCCGCCGACCCCAATAAGCCTGAGATGGTGTACATGCCGGAGATGGGCCACAACCTCCATCAGCGGCGGCTGCTGATCGTATAAGTGAAAAGGGGAAAGACTATGGCAAGCAAACAAAAAGCGCAGAAATTGGGTCAGGCGTCCAAAGGCCCCGTTTCGGGGGGATACATCGTTGACGGTGGGTTGAAAGCCATTCCCCACAACCTGACCTTGGACATCCGCCGCAACAAGCTGATTTACATACTACTTCTGGTGATCCTGGCCTTTTTCGCCATCTTCAACTACGCGCCTATGGTGGGCTTGCTCATGGCGTTCCAGGATTTTGCCCCAGCCCGAGGACTGTTTGGCAGTAAATGGGTGGGCATGGAGAACTTTGTCAACTTTTTTACCGGGCCCTATGTGGGTCGCCTGTTGCGAAATACCATCGCCATCGGTGTGTTGGATCTGGTGGTGAATTTTCCAGCCCCCATCATTTTTGCCCTGATCCTCAACGAGATCCATCACAAGATCTTCAAGAAGACCGTCCAAACCATCAGCTATATGCCTTACTTTATCTCCGCCGTGGTGGCCTGCGGCTTGGTGGTGGACTTCTGTGAGGCAAATGGTCCCATCTCCGTATTGGTGGCCAATCTCACTGGCGGCGAGTCGGTGAATCTGATCAACCAAAAGCAAAACTTCTGGCTGATTTACGTGTTGCAGAACATGTGGCAGGGGTTGGGCTACGGTTCCATCATTTACCTGTCGGCGTTGAGCTCGGTGGATCAGGAGCTGTATGAGGCCGCCAAAGTGGACGGCGCCAACCGTTGGAAGCAGATGATCCACGTAACCATTCCGGGTATCTCCACTATGATCATCATGATGCTCATTATGCGTATGGGAGCGGTGTTCAGTGTGGGAGCCGACAAGATCCTGTTGCTTTACGGCCCCGCCAATTACGAATTTTCCGACGTGATCAACACCTATGTGTACCGTATGGGCATGGTTCAGGCGGACTACGGCCTGTCCACTGCGGTGGGCTTGTTCAACTCCGTCATCGGCACCATCTTGCTGCTGACCACCAATAAGATCACCAAAAAGCTGTCTGGCACGGCCATGTTCTAAGGAGGCATACACCCATGAAACGATCGAAATTAAACCGGGTCACCCCTGCGCGGATGGCGTTCCTGGTGGTGGCGGTTCTGATTCTGCTGGCTATTGCCGTGGTGTGCTTTGTTCCTGTGTGGCATGTGATGATGGCATCCATCAGCGATCCCACTCAGCTGAACGTGTCCAAAGGACTGATCTTGTTCCCCTTGGAACGGGTGGATCTGACCGCTTACAGCATGATCCTCTCCTACCAGACCTTGTGGATCGGCTACCGGAATACCATCTTCTACATTGTACTTTCCTGTGCCATCACCGGAGTTTTGACCATCATCGCTGGGTTTGTATTCTCCCGGAACCGGTTTTTCTACCGGAACACCTTTATGATGATCATCTCCTTCACCATGCTGTTCAATGGCGGCATGATTCCCACCTATATGGTGATCAATAAGATCGGCATGGTGGACACCATCTGGGCGATGGTGGTGCCCGGTGCCCTGGGCGTTTTCAACATCATTTTGATGCGAACCTCCATGCAGGAGATCTCCGACTCCCTGGAAGAGGCGGCCCGTCTGGATGGCGCCAATGACTTTGTCATCATGTTCAAAATCATTTTACCTTTATGTAAGGCTACCTTCGCCGTGATCATGTTGTTCACCATTGTGATGAAATGGAACGACTACATGTCCGCATTGCTGTACCTGCCCACCCGGGACGACCTGCAGCCTTTGCAGATGGCTCTGCGGACCATCCTGTTCCAGTCCAGCCAGGAGATCACCTCCTCTTCCAGCGTGTCCAACGCCACGGTGTACGCCCGGAGCGTGGAGTACGCGGCGATTGTGGTGTCCACCCTGCCGATTTTGCTGGTGTACCCCTTTGTGCAGAAGTACTTTGTCACTGGTATGACGATGGGCGCTGTGAAGGCTTGAGCTGGAACCCCCATCTGAAAAGTAAAGAGCGATATGAAAGGAGCAAAACTATGAAACTGAAAAAATGGTTGGCCATGGCCTTGAGCGCAGCCCTATTGCTGACCACGCTGGCTGGATGCGGTGGCGAGAGCGAAAGCAGCACCGACAGCCAGTCCTCCACAGCCTCCACCAGCAGCGCCGCTGAGGGGGAGACTGCCACCGGGGAACCGGAACCCTTGACTCTGCCCCTCTCCGAGGATGGGGCGGAGTTGGACGTGTACGTTACCTACAGTGGTACCATTGTCAGTGACCTGAACACCATTGAGGGTGTGAAGAAGATGGAGGAGATGACCGGCGTCCATGTGAACTGGACCACAGTCAGCCTGGAAGAGGTCAACGACCGCCTGGGCATTCTGCTCTCCTCCGGCGACTATCCGGACATTGTGTATCCCGGTGTGCTGTATCCCGGCGGACCTGAGGCCGGCGTGGCCGACGGTGTCATTTACGAGGATACGGATTCCCTGATCCGTCAGTACATGCCAAACTACATGGCCTATGGAACCAATTCGCATTGCCATCATTGGCCATGGCTTTATGGGTCATGAACACGAAAAGATGCTCTCTGATTTTCCGGGAATCCAGTTGGTGGGCTACGCCGACAAGGACCCATCCCAGCTGGAGGACGTGGCCGGGGGGCTTAAACGCTATCCCAGCGACGAGGCCCTGATCCACGATCCCGAGGTGGATGTGGTGCTCATCGCCGCCAACAACAACCAGCACCATGACCTGGTGCTCCAGGCTGCCGCCGCAGGAAAGAACATCATCTGCGAAAAACCGGTTGCCATGAGCCCCCAGGAGCTGGACGACATGGAGGCCGCCTGTAAGAAGCACGGGGTAAAGTTCACCGTCCATCACCAGCGCCGGTTTGATCCGGACTTCCGCACCGCAAAGGAAGTCTATGACTCCGGCACCCTGGGGGACGTGTACACCATCAAGAGCAGCCTGTACGGCTTTAATGGGAACATGCATGATTGGCACGTTTACAAAAGCGAAGGCGGCGGCATGCTCTACGATTGGGGTGTCCACCTACTGGACCAGATCCTGTGGATGCTGCCGGGGATAAAGCTGAAAAGCGTATTTGCAGATATCCGCAACGTGATTAATTTTGAGGTGGACGACTACTTCAAGATCCTTATGCGGTTTGAGAACAACGTCACCGCTGAGGTGGAGTTGGGCACCTACTACCTGGCGGATAAGGTCCAGGACAAGTGGTTTGAGCGCCACTGGTTCGTGGGTGGAAACAAGGGCACGGCCTACGTGGACGGCTTCTTCCCCGAGGGCAAGATCGTCCGCACCACCCACCTGTTAGAAAACGTCAGCGGCCACCGCACCATGACCTCTGCCGGCCCCACCCGGTCCTTTGGCCCGGCCCCGGAGGGGACCATCCTCACCGAGTCCCTGCCGGAGGTGCACACCTGCCACGAGAATTACTTTGAGAATTACGTGCGGGCTTACCACGGAGAAGAGGAATTTCTGGTGAAGATTCCCGAAACCCGTCGGGTACTGCGGCTGATGGACGCTGTGCGGGAATCCGGAAAAACTGGAAAATCTATTGACTTCGAATAACCAACAAA
The DNA here is from genome assembly GCA_019416395.1 of Clostridiales bacterium. GTDB lineage: Bacteria > Bacillota > Clostridia > Oscillospirales > Acutalibacteraceae > Acutalibacter. The sequence goes on along the minus strand of DXXH01000087.1, from coordinate 1,155 downwards.
ATAAACCATTTCCTCCTGAAAACAGCCCATGGGATTATCCATGGGCTGCTTTCGCGTTATGTAAAGAACTTAAATAAGTAGCGGAGCAATACGGTAGCAAAACAGTGCAAGCGGTGCTCCCATTCACACTCGATCCAAATGAAAACAGGAGTAGCACCCTGTTGGCGGCGCCGCTCCTGTTCCAACTAAATTCTGTACCAGGTTCTCTTTTTCCGGTTTCTGCAAGGGGAGAGAAACCCAGTGGCTGAAGCGTTTGGTTAGGTGATCTCCCGTTGCGATGGGGAATGGGTAGAAGTTTGTACTTTCTGCTCCCGAAGGGACCGGGATTTGATCCTCTGTATGATCCAAAAGACCGACACCGCTAAAAACAGCAGCAGGCTGATCCATTGCGAAGTGGAAAACCGCCACAAAAATCCCCGGTAGCTGTCTCCCCGGAGAAATTCCAGCAAAAATCTGCCCAAACTGTAGACAAACAAATACCGGGAAAGAAGTCCTTTTTTCCCCGCTCGCAATTGAACATAGAGCCACAAAAACAATCCCAGGCAAAAGGCTGCCTCTACCAGCTGAACGGGAAATCTCCGGACACCATTGGCCATGGGAATGGGATTTTGCGTGTATGTGAATCCCACCGGGCATGGAATTCCGTAGCAGCATCCCCCCAGAAAACATCCGATTCTTCCAAACACATGGAACAGGGGAATGGAGACCGCCACAATATCCCGAAACACAGGGGAAAGGTTTCGCTTCTTGGCGTAAATCCCCCCCGCCGCCAGACCACCAAGCAGCCCACCATAGAAGACGCTGCCCCCAAACGCGGCCATCAGGTGGGTCAAGGTGTCCTGGGTGAACTCCAGGGCGAACAACATCTGTAGGGCCTGCCAAGTCAAAGAGGGCTGGGTCAATGCGTAAAGGAGATGGGCGCCTACCAACACCCCGATGGCTGCCACCAGCAGCAGAACAATCATGTCGTTGTCGTCCAGTTTCCGCCGGGAAGTCTGATAACAGGCGAAACCGCCGGCCACAAAAATCCCCACCATGGCCAGTAGGGGATAAATGGCAAAGGTTTTGCCTAAAATTTCAAAGGGTGGGATCATGGGGCTCTCCTATTACAATAAATTTGGACAGGAAAGTCGGGCAGCCAGTCCGGCTTTCCTT
>DXXH01000086.1:2619-10776 GCA_019416395.1 Clostridiales bacterium | reverse complement strand
ACCTCTTTCACCATGACCGGTGTAACGCCGTTTTCCAAGGCGATGGGCAATTCCTCCTGGAATGCGTCAAGCCCTTGGCATCCCATCAAAGTGGCTAAAATCGCCAAATGCCGGATGGGTTCGTCCAACTGTTGGTCGGGAGCGTTGACCACTTCTTGAAAAGCAAAATGGGAAAATCGTTCGTGAAATTCCGGATCGTTCTTTGAAAAATCAAACATACCCTTTTCTCCTTTTACGGTTGGTTCACAGTCCATACCTGCTTGGCGCCGGCAAGGTCCGGCTTGTTTTGCGCCATGACTCCCACCAGTTTGTGGGGAACATAAGGCTCTTCCAGATAATCGGTTTCTTGGGGGGTGAGCTGCAAGTCTACCGCTTTTGCAGCCCCTTCCACATGACTCAGCTTTGTGGCGCCAACAACAGGAGAGGTGACTTTTTGCAGTAGCCATGCCAGAGAAATCTCCGTCATGGAAACACCGTGTTGTTCTGCCAGTTCTTCCACCCGGGAAATGATGACTCCATCTTGTTGGGCGGAAGCGTCATATTTAAACTTGGCGTAGCTGTCCTCTTCCAGCCGTTTGGACGTCTCTCCAGGCTTTTTGGAAAGTCTTCCACCGGCCAATGCGCTGTAGGGAGTCAACGCAATGGATTCTTCCTGACAGAAGGGAACCATTTCCCGTTCTTCTTCCCGGAAAATCAGATTGTAATGACCTTGAACCGATATGAATTTTGGAAAGCCTTCCCGATCCGCCAGTGCATTGGCTTTGGCAAGCTGCCAAGCAAAGCAGTTGGATATTCCCACGTACCGGGCTTTTCCGGCTTTCACCACGTTGGACAGCCCTTCCATGATCTCATAGAGAGGAGTGGCGTAATCCCACATGTGATAAATGTAAAGATCCACATACTCCATGCCCAAATGCTGCAAACTTGTGTCCAGCAGATTGGCGATATGTTGCTGGCCTGTGATCCCTTCCTGGATTTCCTGGGGAGAGCGGCCAGGAAATTTTGTAGCAACTACCACATCTTCCCGGCGGGCAAAATCCCGCAGAGCGCGTCCTAAATATTCCTCGCTGGTTCCGTTCTGGTAGCCGATGGCGGTATCGAAAAAGTTGATGCCCAGATCCAATCCGCGCTTAATGATTTCTCGGGAACGTTCTTCGTCAATGGTCCAGCTGTGCTGGCCAGAGTGGGAATCCCCAAATCCCATGCACCCCATGCAGATCCGGGAAACGCTCAAATCTGATTTTCCCAGCTTTGTGTATTGCATTTTCATTACTCCTTCCGAAAGGATTCCATAATTCTTACTTTCATTGTATTGGCTTCTTCTTTCTATGTCCAATACTTATTGCAAATGATTTTATATACGTGTAAGCTATAGGACTTTTGGAAAAAAGAAACTCATGCGGGAGAAAGCCTGAGAGGGAAAAAACAGACTGTTTTCCAGAATGGGCAAGGGTTGAAAAACCATGTGCGGTATGCTAAAATAGCTGTAATTCCCTGGCCAAATCAGGACGGGGATTGCTTGCGGGAACTGTGGGAGTTTGTGGGGAAAGCTTCTGGGGAGCGAGAGGGTATTGCTCGGCGGCAGCCTGTGCCGCATGGAAATTTTACTACGGATTGAAGGAGCAACAATATGGCGAGAGAACGATACCTGATAAACGCTGGGGAAGATACGATTCACCAAAATGAGATCAAGTTGGAAACCGGTAGGGACAAGCGGAAAAACTGGTGGTATTATCACAAAATTCACTTGTTAGTTGGCGTGATCGTGGTAGCGCTGGTGGGCAGTTTTATTTATTCCATGGTCAGCCAGGTGGATCCCGATTACACCGTCGCTGTGCTGACTTCCTACTCCATGCCGGAAACGGGATTGAACCAGTTGGAAGACTGCATTACCCCCTACGCGGACGACCGGAATGGGGACGGTCAAGTGGTGGTGAATGTGGTGAATTATGTGTTCTCCGATGACGCTTCAGCGGATTATGCTATGCAGCAGGCGGCGGTAGTGCGTTTTCTGGCAGACGCTACCAGCAACGAGGTAATGATTTACCTACACGATGAAACGGCGTTTGACGCGTTGAAGGAAAACTTTGCTGGATTTTTCCAGTATACCGATGGAACGGCAATGCCGGAAGACGCCGATGATTTTGAGAACGCCATGCTATCCTGGGACGATGTGGCGGCGTTCGCCAATTTTAAACCTAAAACCGAAGAGGGGGAGCTTTACACGGCGGATGTTTTATCCCAGTTGTATAGCAGGCTTCGGGTTTCCTGCCGCGCGGCGGAAGGAAGCTCCATTGAGGGCAAGAAAAAGGATATGGCGTATTATGAGGCTTCCATGGCGTTGTTTGACCGTCTGAAAAAAGGGGAGCCTTACAGTGAGACGGCTAGCTCGGAAACTACTTCGGAAGAAGGATAAGCGATGGGTCCAGTGACAATCTTTGATTCGACTCTGCGGGACGGCGCTCAGGGAACAGGGGTCGCCTTTTCACTAGAGGATAAGCTGCAAGCTGTGCGGTTGCTTGACCAGATAGGAATCCAATACGTGGAAGCTGGAAATCCTGGTTCTAATCCCAAGGACGCAGAGTTTTTCCAGAGAGCCGGCCAATTGCCTTTGCAGAATGCCAAATTGGTTTCTTTCGGCAGTACCCGGCGGAAAGGGATACGCCCGGAAGAGGACGGGAACCTGGCGGCCATTTTGGCGGCAGGAACCCAGTGCTGTTGTGTATTTGGAAAATGCTGGAAATTTCATGTGGATCATGTATTGGAAACCACCTATGAGGAAAATTTCCGCATGATTGAGGAAAGCTGCCGTTTCCTGAAGGCGCAGGGCCGGGAAGTGATTTTTGACGCAGAACACTTTTTCGACGGCTGGAAGGACGATAAGGATTTTGCCTGGGAAGCATTACGAGCGGCTGTCCGGGGCGGAGCGGATATCGTTTGCCTGTGCGATACCAATGGTGGTGCTTTCCCGCAAGAGGTGAAAAAGATCGTCCAAGAAGTGGTGGAAAAATTGCCGGTGCCGGTGGCGGTACACTTCCACGAGGATTGCGGCATGGCCACCGCCAACAGTATTACCAGTGTGTTGGCGGGAGCGACCCAGATCCAAGGGACGCTGTTGGGGTTTGGCGAGCGCTGCGGCAATGCCAATTTGGTGGAGATCATTCCAGATCTGCAAATAAAGCTGGGGGTAGCCTGTATTCCTCAAAACGAATTGCTGCATTTAACCCAGCGGGCCAGAGAACTGGCGTCCATCGCCAATATGGATCTGCCTGCGTGGCTTCCATACGTGGGGGAAAATGCCTTTGCCCATAAAGCGGGAATGCATGCTGCGGGAGTGTTGAAATCTCCCCGGTCTTTTGAGCATGTGGACCCCTATTTGGTGGGGAATACCCGCAGGTTTCCAGCATCGGAAATGTCGGGAAGAGCGGTGGTATTTGAGAAGGTAAAGGAGATTTTTCCCTCAGTCCGCTTGGAGTCCCAGGAAGCCCAGGCGCTTCTGCATGAATTGAAAGAGTTGGAATCCCAGGGCTATCAATTTGAAGGTGCGGACGCTTCCTTCCAATTGCTGGTGCGCAAACGCCTGCGGCCTTTTTCTCCTTTTTTTGAACTGCTTTATTATCATATCTACACCGACTACAGCGATGGCAAAGACAGGGGCGCCAGCGCTACGGTAAAGGTGAAGGTGGGGGGAGAAATCCAGCTGATGGCGGCGGAAGGAAACGGTCCTGTGAACGCCTTGGACCAAGCGTTGCGGAAGGCCTTGGAGATCTTTTACCCAGTGTTGTCCCAGGTAAAGCTGACCGACTATAAAGTGCGTGTGTTGGATAGTAAGAGTGCTACAGCGGCAGGTGTCCGGGTGTTGATTACCTCAACAGACGGGGAAGACACGTTCACCACCGTAGGGGTTTCGGGGGACGTGGTAGCCGCCAGCTGGAAGGCGTTGGAAGATTCTATGGAGTATCTGCTTTTGAAGGACTCCGCAAAGAAAGACCGGTAAAATTTTGTGAAAACAACTGGGAAAGGACGCTGTTAGGCGTCCTTTTTTTGTGGGGAAAAGCGTAATTTTTCAGTTGGGGGATTGAAATTTTAAGTCTTATTCTCTATAATGGAAATAAAGAAAAGCGGAAGGCCCTTGGGGAAAATCCACTGGCTGGAAGCTGAGATAGAAGGAGTGACTGTTATGAAATTAGGCGTACTCACCAACGTAATCGGCGAGACCCCTCTGAAAGAAGCTCTGGCGTACTTTAAGTCTTTGGGTGCCCAGATGGTGGAAATCGGCTGCGGCGGCTATCCTGGCAAGGATCATTGCGATCCCGGCGTGCTGCTTCATGACGAAGCCAAATTCCAGGAATTCGTCAAGACCATTGAGGAATCCGGCCTGGAAATCAGCGCTCTGAGCTGCCATGGTAACCCGGTACACCCCAATAAGGAAATTGCCAAGCAGTTTGACGACGATATGCATGATGCGGTGCTCATGGCTGAAAAGCTGGGAATCCATCAGATCAACTGCTTCTCCGGCTGCCCCGGCGACTGCCCCGAGTCCAAGAACCCCAACTGGGTAGTTTGCGCTTGGCCCAACGATTTCCTGGAAGTTCTGGATTATCAGTGGAATGAAGTGCTGGTTCCCTATTGGAAGGATTTTGTGGCCTTCGCCAAAGCTCATGGCGTGAATAAGATTGCCTTGGAGATGCATCAGGGCTTCTGCGTATACAATACCTACACTCTAAAGAAGCTGCGTGAGGCTGTTGGTCCTGAAATCGGCGCCAACCTGGATCCCAGCCATTTGATCTGGCAGGGTATGGATCCCATTCAGGTAATCCGTGCTCTGGGCGGCGACGCGATTTTCCATGTACATGCCAAGGATACCAAAATCGATCCCATCAATTCGCCTGTTGACGGCAACCTGGACGCTCGTCCTTATTCCGACGAGATTCATCGTTCTTGGATTTTCCGCTCCATTGGCTACGGCCACGACGAGTTGTTCTGGAAAGATTTCGTCAGCCAGCTGCGTCTGGTAGGATATGACTATGTTCTGAGCATTGAGCATGAGGACAGCTTGATGAGCAAGAATGAGGGCCTGGTGAAGGCTTGCGACGTTTTGAAGCGGGCAATCACCTTCGAGGACAGAATGACCTCTATGCGTTGGATCTGATCGGACAAGTATTCCGGTTATAAAAAGGGAAGCCTTTCTCTTCGGAGAACGACTTCCCTTTTTGTTTTATAAACTGGCTGCCAGGAATTTTCCTGTAGCGCTTTCCCTACAAGCGGCAATCTGCTCTTGGGTTCCCGCGGCCACAATTCGTCCGCCTTCCAGTCCGCCCCCAGGGCCCATGTCGATAAGGTAGTCGGCGTTGCGGATCACGTCCAGATCGTGCTCAATGACAATGACGGTGGCTTGTTGCTCCAGAAGCGTCTGAAATACACCCAGCAGGGTTTGAACGTCCACAGGGTGCAAACCGATGGTGGGTTCATCGAACACAAACACAGACCCTTGCTGGCCTCGCCCCATTTCGCTGGCCAGTTTTAACCGCTGTGCCTCGCCGCCTGAAAGGCTGGGCGTGGCTTCTCCCAGGGTAAGATAGCCCAGTCCCAAATTCTCCAAAACTTGCAGGCGCTGACGCACCAATTTGAGATCTTGGCAAGCTTCCAAAGCTGAGTGAATGTCCATGGCCATCAGTTGGGGCAGGGAATAGCTCAACCCGTCTTTCCGGTGGTGGTGGATCCAGGAAGCCTCTTTGGAATAGCGGGAGCCGTGACATTCCGGACAGGGGATTTCCACATCGGGTAAAAACTGCACATCCAGGTTAATCACTCCGGTACCATCACAGGTAGGACACCGCAGCTTGCCTGTATTGTAGGAAAAATCCCCGGATTTGTAACCCTGCTCCTTACTCTGGGGAGCCCTGGCGAATACCTTGCGCAGTTCATCGTGAATGTTGGCATAGGTGGCCACTGTGGAACGCACATTGATCCCAATGGGTGTGGCGTCGATCAACTGAATCCGATGAATACCGGGAGCTTCTACACGTAAGACATGGTCAGGCAGCTTTGTTCCCTGAATGGCAGCTTGAAGGCCTGGAAGCAGACTTTCCAAAATCAAAGTAGTTTTCCCGGAGCCGGAAACCCCGGTGACAACGGTAAGCTTTCCCTGGGGAATATCCACTTCCAAAGGTTGGACTGTGTGAATGGCCCCGGTGGAAAGGTGAATTTTCCCAGAATCAAACAGATGGCTTTCCTGAGAGCGGGGACGGATTTGAACCGGCGCTTTTCCCATGAGGAAAGGTCCAATTTTGGAAGCGCTGTTTTGGGAGATCTGTTCCACTGTACCCTGGGCAACGACTTGTCCGCCATTGGCTCCGGCGCCCGGTCCCATTTCGATAATCCAGTCCCCATGGGAAAGAATCTGAGTGTCGTGGTCCACCAAAATTACGGAATTTCCGTCCGCCACAAGGTCGTCCATCACCCGGGTCAAACCGAGAATATTGCTGGGGTGAAGGCCAATCGAAGGTTCGTCCAAAACGTAGAGCACACCGGTAGTCCTGTTGCGTACTGCCCGGGCCAGCTGCATTCTTTGCCGTTCCCCTGTAGAAAGGGTCGAGGAAGCCCGGTCAAGACTCAGATATCCCAATCCCAATTCCATCAGCCGTGTAGCCACTGTTTGAAAGGATTGGCAAACACTGAGGGCCATGGGCCGCATTTCTTCCGGCAGGGAGTCAGGAATCTGTTCTACCCATTTAGTCAATTGGGTTAACGTCATCTGACATGCTTCATCTAATCCGATTCCCCGCAGCTTTGGCCCGCGGGCTTCTGGGGAAAGCCGGGTGCCATGGCAGTCGGGGCAAAGGTCCTCCTTGAGGAATTTTTCCACCCGCTTCATGCCTTTTTCGTCTTTGACCTTTGCCAATGCGTTTTCCACAGTGTACACCGCGTTATAATAGGTGAAGTCCAACTCTGTGGCGTCGTTGGAATTTTTTGCCTTGTAAAAAATGTGCTTTTTGACTGCTGGGCCGTGAAAAACGATTTCCCGTTCTTTTTCGGTGAGTTCCCGGAATGGCACGTTTGTGCGGACTCCCATCGCCCGGCACACGTCGGTCATCAGAGACCACATGAGGGTTTTCCAAGGGAGTATTGCGCCTTCATCAATGGTCAGGGACTCGTCAGGTACCAAGGTGGTAAGATCCACTGTCCGGACGACCCCAGTACCACCACAAGTCCTGCAAGCGCCTTGGGAATTAAACGCCAGTTCTTCCGCACCTGGGGCGTAAAACGTTTCCCCGCATTTGGGGCAGGTAAGGGGCTGCCCAGCAGCGACAGCCAGGGAAGGGGGTACCATATGACCGTTGGGACAGCGGTGATGGGCCAAACGGGAATACATCAACCGCAGGCTGTTAAGCAGTTCTGTACCGGTCCCGAAAGTGCTGCGGATTCCTGGAACTCCGGGGCGCTGACGCAAGGCCAAGGCAGCGGGAACATAGAGCACTTCCTCTACTTCAGCCTTTGCAGCCTGAGTCATACGACGACGGGTGTAGGTGGAAAGCGCCTCTAAATACCGCCGAGAACCTTCAGCGTACAGTACGCCCAAAGCCAGGGAAGATTTTCCGGAACCGGACACACCTGCAATCCCTACAATTTTATTCAGCGGGACACGGACGTCCACATTTTTCAGATTATGCACTTTGGCCCCTCGAATCACAATTTCTTTTGGGGCGCCGGTTTCTTTTCCCATATCCTGTCCCTCGCTTTTTCAAGTAATGATAAAATCATTATAACACAGAAAAAAATAGGGAAACAAGACTTCCTGATTTGATAAAAATCCCCCTGCTTAAGAAAGGCAGGGGAACTTTTCACTGTATTTTCAGGGGAACAGCATACCAAAGGTCTTGTTCCTTGTAAAGGATTTCCGCTTCGGAAAGATCCGTTTCCAAAGGCAGATAAGCAGTGAATGGATAATTCTCTGTGTCGGTTTCGCCTACAGGCGACAGCTCGTATGTGAGACTACCAGCTCGAAGATAGAGAGGAGAATCTTCATCACACGGATCGATCCAGCCGGTAAGGGTCAAATAATGGGGCGTGCTGCTCGTTTCCACCGCTGTGGCGAAAGCGGCGTGGTTTCCAGGTGCCACAGTTTGGGACAATTCCACCTGTGGGGCGGGAAGA
>DXXH01000086.1:0-2609 GCA_019416395.1 Clostridiales bacterium | reverse complement strand
GAAGAATAAAGGGGATTTGTGAAAGTAATCGCAAATTCCGTTCTACAATCTCCACCACGACACAGGTTGCGCCGGTTTGGTCCATCAACCCTAAATCGTAGGGCTGGGCTCGGGAAAATAGCGCATGGCCAAAATCTTCGGCGAGCAGACTGTGAAGGGTATTTCCAAAAGAGTCACGGAACATCAGCAGATTTCCTAAGCTTCCAGCGCTGCTGGTGCTGATCCGCAAATCGTCCACGTCCCGAATAGGCGTGTCGTAAGTAAATTGGAATTCCTCTGCAAAATACCATTGATCGTCCAGACGGGAAGAGGCAGGGTATAACATTTCGTATAAATCCCCTTTGTGGGTGGCTTGGTAAGTTCCTTCCCGGGTGAAATCATCACCGGAGAAACCCAAAGCTTCCAACAAGGTGTCGTGGGCCAAAGCAGCTCCCCGGTAGGTCCAGTGGGAATCCAGTTTGTGATATAAAACTTCCTCTTGGTTGCGGAAGGCTTGGAACAGGTCAGCGTAGGGAACACCCTCTTTGGCCAACGCTTCACATACCTGAGTGGTTGCGGTGATTTCCCCGGGAATTAAGCCGTCCTGGGCGTACTGGGGGTACAGGGAGATTTTATTGGGCGCAACTGTAAAAAGAAACGACGCTCCAAGGCTTTCCACATAGTCTTGGGCCAGCGCCAAGGATCTGCCAATGGAATAGGTTTGCCGGGCGGTTAAAGAATCGGCGCCTGTGTAGTCGTCTAAGGTTTCCGCGTAGAACAGCCAGCCGTCTTTTCCCAAAGCTACCTGGTCCTGGGAAGAAGTGTGAAACAGCCCGGCTTTTATAGCGGAATCAGCAGTGATCAATTCTTGGCGGAAAGCAAAGTGGTCCCCAAAGTAATCCGCGGCGTCGGAGAGCACTTCCAAGTTCCAGGTTCCGTCAGGGTTTTTCAATACTGGTTTGGGGGATAAGACTTCGTTAGCCGCACCCTGGCTTTCTCCCAGAAAGAGCATGCCAAGCCCGGGGACAGCGCAAGCGCAAAAGAAGATGATAATCACCACTATGGAAAATTTTTTACCCATTTTTATGCTGTTCCTCTCTCAAAACCGGAAGTAGATGAAGGGGTTGAATTCGCTGCCGGCTAAATTCATGACACAAAGGCAAAAGAGAATACCAGCAGCACCGTAGGACACGCCGTCTATTACGTGTGCAAATTTTCCCTGAGAAAGTTTCTTTCGTACCCAGGAAAGCAGGGGGAAGGAAAAGACAGCTCCAAGGAGAAGGGTGGTTAGATTCAGCGGGGTCATAAGGGTACGGAGCAGCGCTTCACTTTGCAGGGTGAAGGTGAATCCCCCAAACATTTGGGAGAAAATCAATCCCGCGTCCGCCAAAGTATCCGCCCGAAATAAAACAAATCCCAAAAGAGCGATCAGGGGGGTGAGGACGTGACCCACTGTCCGGCGTAATTTTCCGCCTGGGGGAAGGAGATCTTCCAGCACAATGAACACGCCGTGCCACAACCCCCACAAAACAAAATTCCAGGAAGCACCGTGCCACAGACCGGTGCAGAAAAATACCAGGGTTTTATTCAGCTCTGTCCGCAGCTTCCCCTTCCGGTTTCCACCCAGAGGGATATAGAGGTAATCCCGGAACCAGGAAGAAAGGGAAATGTGCCACCGGCGCCAAAACTCTTTGACGGAAGCGCTGACATAGGGATAGCGGAAGTTTTCCAGAAACTGAAAACCAAACATTTTTCCCAAGCCAATGGCCATATCGCTGTAACCGGAAAAATCAAAATAGATTTGAAGCATATAGCACAGCGCTCCTAACCATGCCAGCCGGATATCCAGTTGTTGCGGCTGGGCGGTAAAGACCAGATCCGCCATATGCCCTACCGTATTGGCAATGAGCAGCTTTTTGGAAAGGCCCAATACAAACCGGCGGATTCCTTCCGAGGTCAGGGGAGCGCTGACCTGCCGTTTGTCGATCTGCTGGGCAACGTCGTGATATTTGACAATGGGACCGGCGATCAGCTGGGGGAAAAAGGAGATGTACAAGGCCAGCTTCACAAAGTTTTTAGCTACTTGTGTCCGGTCACGGTAGACATCGATCACGTAAGAGAGTCCTTGAAAGGTGAAAAAGGAAATGCCCACTGGCAGGGCAATACCCGTCAGTGGGATTTCCAAAGAGAGAACCCTGTTTACGTTGGTGAGGAAAAAATCCGTGTATTTAAACACAGAAAGCAATCCCAGGTTTAGTATTACGGCACCTGCGACCACCCATCTGTCCCTGGGGTTTCTACAGGAAGCCAAAAGAAGGCCAGCGCCATAGTTGACCAATGTGGAAAAGAGCATCAAAAGCACGTAGATAGGCTCTCCAAAAGCGTAAAACAGGAAGCTGGCAATCAGCAGAAAAATGTTCTTTCCCTGCGTACCCGGGATAATCCGGGACAGTACAAATACTACCGGCAAAAAGACAAAGAGAAAAACTGCCGAACTAAATACCACAGTGTTCCAACTCCTTAAACAGTGCTTAATAGACGGCGGTTATAACCTCGCTGCCATCGATGCTCCGGAATGTATATACTGTAAATCCGCTGTAATAGAGAATGTCGTCTTCTCCTTCCTGGCC
>DXXH01000085.1 GCA_019416395.1 Clostridiales bacterium | reverse complement strand
GCGATCCACAGGGCCAGAGTGGTCTTGCCCTCGGCTGGGTCGCCGTGAATGATGGTCAGCTTCCCCAAGGGGATGTAGGGATACCAGAGCCAGCGCACCGGCTCCACCGCTACGTCCTCCAGGGAGATGAGCTTCAGTTCAGGTTGATTTTTCGGCAAAGTTTTCACACTCCTTTCGTGACTCCCGAGTAAAAGGTGGGAGTAGTATTCACAAAACCAAAAAGCCAAGTCCGTTGTGGATTTGGCTTCTACTTGTATGATTCTTTGGAAAGTGATAAAATGTGAATACGGAAAGACTGCTCTGATTTGCATATGCGACAAGGAGGGAGCAGAAAATGCCCCTGGGTGATCGGCAGGAAAACGATTTGGTTCACATCACGCTGGACGTGTGGCAGGACAAGGTATACTACCTGGGGAAGGAATACCCTGCGGGCTATTTCGCTGCCGGGGTTCTGAACGCCTCAGATGACCTGATCGTTAACACTGTCCGAGAGGGCGAGTTTCTCATGAACGCTTACCAACTAGCTCGTATCGGTGGACGTGAGGAATTATTCGAACTTCTCCCCATGTTGTGGGACGCCGTGAAAAAACTGTTGGAAGCATTGCGGGAGGTACCGCCCTTTTCCCTCTGGGATATGGAAGAGGAATTGAGAAAGATGGAGGAAATGTTTTCCCGGAATCACCTGGACAAGCTGGTAGAAGATCCCATTGAGCGAGAGATATTTATGATCTATCTTTTGGGTGGGATCATGATACCCATGTCCGTCTATCACTTTGTGGAGGCGGTACGGATGTTTGAAAACTGCTATCTCCACCGTCTGGGAAGGCGTGATGAAACCCACTTTGCCGTGGCTTTCCGCGATTTTTATCACGCCCCAGACACGAAGAAACTTTTAGAAAACAGCTATGGACGGTTTCTGGAACCGTTTGAAGGAAACTCCGAAATAAAATCCTCCTATTGTTTTGCCCGTGACCCCAAAGACGAAAAGAAGATGATTTTCATTAACCGGGTGATGTTTCCTGCCTATATGGACTTCTATGTGTACGACCTGCTCAACGGGATGCACTGGGGCCATGCCCCCAGCCAGTGCGAGTGCTGTCTCAAATTCTTCCTGACCACGGACAGTCACAAGCCCAAATACTGCGATGGTATGGCCCCGCAGAATCCCCACTACACCTGCCGCCAGTACGGAGCCATGAACCAACAGAAAGAAAAGAACGCCAACCACCCCATCTACCGGATCTTCAAGACCCGGACAAACACCATCCGCAAACACCAGGAGCGTGGAAAAATTTCGGAGGATCTGCGGAAAGCGGCCATCGCTCTGTGCGAGGAATTGCGGGACAAGGCCTTCTTAGACACGAAATTCGCCCAGGAGGAATACCCAAAACGGATGGAGCAGGAGGCGGTATATGCAGAGGCCCGGCGGCGTCTGGGAGGTGATGGTTCCGGTGACCAATGAGGAATTGGCGTTGGCCTTTCAGCTGGGCGGCGTCCGCGCTGGGGAAGAACTACTCCGCAATGTGGAGAGCTTGATCCGACACCAGGCAAGCAAAATGTGTCGGGATGGCAGCCTGCTGGAGGACCTGCTGCAGGAAGGCAGGGCTGCTGTCCTCGCTGCCGCTAGGGATTATGACGCTGAGAGGGGAGCACTCTTTTCCGCATACGCTTTGCCAAGAATTCGTGCGGCTATGGTGGAGTATCTGGTAAAGGCCGGCCTGCCGGTTTCCATGCCAGTGGGCCGGTATCTCCAGCTGCAGCGGGTGGGTAAGTTAATGAAGTCTAGCGCCGAAGAAAAAGACCAACTGGCGGCCATCTGTCAGGGATTGGGCGTTTCCATGGGAGTGGCCCAAGCGCTGCGGAAGGAATGGTTCTCTTTCTGGAACGGTGCAGCATCGCTGGACGAGATAAACCAGATGGGCAGCGATTTCACCAGCGCCCCAGCGTATGTGTATGAGCAAAGGCTTCTTTTGAGGAACATTGCGGCAGCTGTAGAGAATCTCCCTGTCCGGGAACGAAATCTGATTTTGAGCTACTTAGGGCTGGAGGGGACAGCCATGACCTTTCGGGAACTGGCGGTGCTGCTCAACTACAACGGCCCCAGTTCGGCGGAAAAGGCCTATCGCTGAGCGGTGGAGAAGTTGAAAGCTACCCTCTGGGAAGGGGAGTACGGACAATACCGGCGGGCTAGGAGCTTGGTGGACAGGGCGATGCAAGATGCAGGGAGAAGATAAGTTGAAGCGAAAATGACTTCGTTTAGGGAAAGAGGTATGCTAGTATGATCTATTTTACAGCGGACACTCATTTCGGCCATGAGAACGTCATCCGGTTCTGCGGCCGGCCTTATGCCACCGCTGCGGAGATGGACGAGGCGCTGATTGAAAACTGGAACAGCCGTGTCAAGGGCAACGACACGGAGTTGATTTTACAATCAAAAAAGATAGAACGAACCACCGCCTTTGCACTGCAGTGATTCGTTCTTTTTTCTCAGTTTTCTTCGGCGTACCCATCTCCCAAAAGAGATTGAAAATCTTTCTCGTACAGTTTTTTCATGGAGAGCGAGTGCCGGCACTTCCGGTTGTATTCCAGCAGCATGGCCTCCGCGTACCCCAGGGACCCTGGGCGCCGTTCCCGGGCGGTGCGGATCAGCTGTTTGATGGAGACTGCTCCCAGCTTTTCTTGAAACTGGTCGTCTTTCAAGGAATCCCCATAGGTTACGACCAAGTGGACGATGCCGTTGAGAACGTTGGCGGAAAGGGAGCTCATGTCCCCTTCCCAGGCGGCCACGCACAGGCGCAGCGTCCTGTCCAACACGTGGTAGCCATATTTGTCGAAGATGTTTTCCAGCGCGGATACGGCGCAGATCACACCATAGCTGCGGATCTGCCCAATGGACAGGGAATAGGATTCCACCAAGGATTTGATCAGCAGCTGTTTGTCGTTTCCAGCCTCGATATTGGCCATGAACACTTCGAAGGGGCGCAGCGGTTTGACGTATTTCATCTGGTTCGCGAAGATGTCCGCTTCGTGCTCATAGTTCAGATCATCGTAAATCATGCACCATACCGGCGTGTCCCGGGAACCGGAAACCAAGGCAACAATCTCAATGGTGTGCTGGCCGTTAAACACATAGTTTACCCCGCCCCGGCGGCTGACTTTGACCGGATTGATTTGGTACAAGTCAAAGTGAGCGGCGGCGTTTTCCACATGGCTTTGGGAAATGTTTCGCTGATACTCCTGGTTGGAAACCAGATTCTTAATGGGGATCTGCTCGAAGTGGACGTTTGGGACGTAAGGGTTATGCTCCTGCATGTTCTTCCTCCTGGGCGCGGGTTTTGAGTTCCTGAATTTTTTGAGACAGAAGGGAAAGAGCCTCCCCCAGTTTCCTTTTGGCCCCGGGAGAAGTCTCCTCCCAGTGGGCGGCCGCGAAGGTGCGTTCCATGGAGTGAATCCAGGAGGGGATGGTCAACGTAAGGCTGGTGATCTCTCCGTCAGGATCGTAGGCGGGCATGGATTTGATGGGTGGCGGCGGTGTGGGCTGAAAGCCGCGGGTCATGGGCGGATGGCTTCGGCCGCGGGTTTTGCGAAGGGAGTTTTGCAAGGCGGATGACCTCACAAGATTGTCCTCCAGCTGTTTGATCTCCCGGGGCTTCTTTTCCGCCAGGGCGATCATATGGGCAAAGGTGAGCTGAGTTTTCCCCGCGAGGATCTGTTCAAACAGAAGCGGGGCGTATTTGCCAATCGTGTCCATGGCGGCGGCAAACACACCATACCGTTGGATGGTCGTAGGCGTGGAACCGTATTCCCGTCCCAGGCGTATCGCGGTTTTCCAACAGCTTTCCAACCCTGCGGGGTTGCTGCCTAGGGATTCTCCATGGAGCGCTCTTTCCGTCTGATACCGCCTGCCAATCAAATACCGGCGCTGCTCTTCTGTCAAATCCTCCCGCAGGGCGTTGTGGGTGCAGATCCACAGGATGGCTTCTTCCCGTCCGGTGAAAGACAGCTGTTCTACGGTATAGGGAAGCCCCGCGCAAACGCACAGTTCGTATTGCTCAAACCCATCTACAATCCATTGCTTCCACGTTCGAATAGGTGGAGTGGACCCGTCCTGAGAGAGAAGCCTCTCCAGCTCTTGGCGGGTTTCTTTGCCCACGGCGGGGCACAGCCGCCGGAATTCCTCGTCCACCTTCAAGTCAAGTCTCTTTGCTTCCATGATACCTCCTGCGAGCCACTGTCTGTATCTGTTTGAGAGAGAAATAGGCCACCCTGTTTTCCGCGTCCACTTCCCCGGACAGGCGGTAGTTGTAAGCCGGGTTCATACCCCCAAGGAGAGGAGAAAGGCTTTCCAAAAGGATAGAGCTATACAGCTCTGTGGACTGCGCGCTGCGGAGTCTATCCGGATTGATCCGCAGACGGTTGGCCGTGCCGCCCCGCAAGGGCTGGTCGGAACCCAGAACCGCCATGTAGGATTTCTCAGGGTTTACCAAAAACTGCACATAGGCAGGGTAGTAAAGCTGTTTTAAGGTCTCCCGGTGGATGCGGATCCTTTTTCGCAAGGGGTCAATGGTGATTTCCACCGTTTTAGCAGTTTGCTCTGTCACGGCTGCCGCACCTCCTGTTGGGTTTCCGCGGGAGCTTGACTTTCCGCCAAACCGTAGATGGCGTACCCATCCAGCAAATCCACCCGCAGGGATTTCTGGTGCTGGGAATAGGGCAAGCCAAACTGGTTTTTCCACTCCGCCGGGAACAGCGGCGTGCGGGAGGTTTTGGGTTTCTCCCCATCTTTCCCCACCCGCTGATAGATTTCCGTAGCGGTCATGTCAAATACCAGCAGCCGTTCTCCCGCGGCCTGCACCACCTTTCCCAACAACCGGTAGCGGTGGGCGGGGTTCCATTCCATCAGCTCAAACACCTTGGCGAAGAACAGGCGGCAGGTGGCCTGTTTCGGCTTTTTTGATTTCTGCGTCCGCCAAGGGAAGGCGTCCCGGTCTTCCTCCCCGCAAGGGCGCAGTACCAGGAGTTTCCGCTCCCGGTTGATGAGCACCTGCACAAACTCTGTGTCGGGAAACTTCCGCAGGCAGGCAGCATTCCCGTAGAATTTATAGTTGTTAAAGGTGACGGCAGGCTCGTTTACGTGGGCGAAAAATTCCTGCCGCACCACTTGGTACCCCTCGTAATCAAAGGGGCGGTCTAACCGGATCACGTCTTCGGCTTGCCCGGTTGCTTTAATTGTATTGTCAGCCATTCCAAGCTTCCTTTCCCATGGCGTCCCCCAGCATGGAGCGGATATAGCGTTCCATCTCTTCCCGGCTGGTGGTGCGAAGTGTTTCCCTGGTTTCCAGCAGGCGGCCAGGATCTTTCATGTTCCAGCTCTCTTTCTCCGCCGGTTCTTCTGGGACAAAGGCCTCCCCAAAGGAGGAAATCCACTCTGCCGGGATGCCCCGGACTTGTTTCCCAGACCGCAGCAGCGGTTCCCAGCCGTCCGGCACACCGGCTTCTATGGAGTGAGGGGTGAAGTATGCCTCCCCGTCCTTGGCCAGGAAAAGGTAGGCTGTCTCTCCCTCCCCACGGTAGCGAATGCCCGATACGCGGTACTTGAGTTCGATATTCCACCCCAACAGAGTAAAAAGCGTGGAGAAATACGCGGCGGCGCCCATCTCTCGGGGATGGTACACGCCGTTGGAGAGCGTAGAGCAGGTAAGGGCGTTCCGGCTCGAGGAAGGGGCTGTGCGCAAGGCCAGCAGTTTCCGCAGGGGATCCACCAACAGTTCCACCTTGTTGCGCTCCCCCAAATCCCGCACACATAGGGCGCTCAGCCGCACCTTATTCCGCTGGAAAACCATGGATGCCTGCTGCACGTCTGAAAACAGCTGGGAGCGCGTCCGCTCGAAGCCATCCCAGGTTGAAGGGGCAGCCCCCTTCTCCTCTTCTCCTGCGTGGGCGGCAGCGGACGCTTGCAGGTAATCCTCTGGACGAAATCCAGCCCAGTGTGGATGGAGCACCACAAAGCCCCGCAGCAGCCCTTGGTCCACCACCCGAAGCTCTGGGAGGAAGGATTTGTTGCCGTATTTGGCATTGTCCAGCAGGTGTTGGACGGCGATGAAATCCTCCCGTGAGACAATGGCTTCGTGGTGGTTGCGGTAAAGGCTCTGGGGACGGTCGCCTTTATTTTTCTTGGCCTTGTGGGTGAGGTAGTTGGGGGTAAAGGTTTTCCGGGTGAGCACGTCCCCGCAGTGGCGCTCGTTGCGCAGCACCTGTACCACCGTGTTGGACGTCCACCGAAGATTGCCCAAATATGTTTTCCTTCCCTGGCGTGTGAGGATTTCCGCAATCTCGCTGGTGGAATAGCCGTAAAGGTACAGGTAAAAAATCAGTTTTACCGTGGGGGCTTCCCGGGGGTTTACCACCAGGTTCCCTTCGCCGTCATGGGAATACCCCAGCAGCTTGGGAGTCAGGGGCAGCCCGCCGTCCAGGCGCATCCGCAGGGAAGTCTCCATGCTCCGGCTGCGGGTGTGGGATTCCTCCTGGGCCATGGTAGCCTGGAAGGACAGGGCCATTTGGGAATCTTCCTTCAGGGAGAAAATACACTCGCTTTCAAAAAACACCCCGACCGGAGAGGGAAGTTCCCCCAACATCCGCACGGTGCTGATGCAGTCCACCACGTTCCTGGCGAAGCGGGAGACACTTTTGGTGAGGATCAGGTCAATCTTCCCAGCCTTGCAATCTGTAATCATCTGGTGGAATTGCTCCCGATGGGCCAAGGAGGTGCCGCTGATCCCCTCATCGGCGTAGATGCGCGCCAAAGTCCAGTTGGGGTGGCGGCGGACGTAATCCTCGTAATACTTTTTCTGCAGCTCGTAGGAGGAGGTCTGCTCCACATTCCCGGTGGACACCCGGGCGTAGACAGCCACCGACAGCCGGGAACTTTCCCCGAAGAAGTCCCGCGGTTCTTTGGCAGGGAAGAACGTGTAATTCTCCTGGTCAATTTGCGTGTGGATTCTCCGGCGCACACGTTCCTTTTGGGAGAGGCCGCTGCGTTTTTCGGCTTCATGCGTCATGATGTTCCTCCCTTGCAGAGTTTTCTGGCTCCGGCAGGAAGAGGGGATCCCGCAAATCTTCTTGGTAGTAGGACGCCAACGTGAAAATGTCCTCCGAAATGAAGTAGATCCCCACCGGATGGGGAAGTGCCGCCAAAAGCCTAGCACAGAAGGATACTTCCAGCGGCTTCTGGGATACGTTTCCCGTTTTCTGGGTGACAATCAAGTCCACCTTCCCGTCCTGGCAGTCCTGCAACAGCCGCGACCAGGCTTTGGCGCTTTCCATGCGGGGCGCGGTGGAACCCTCATCGATATAGAAACCTACAAAGTCCCAGTTGGGGCAGCGGGCCATGGAATCGGCAAAGGCCTTTTTGTGAAGCTCCAGGTAATTCTCGTAACGGGTCTGGTTGAAATAGCGGATATACACCGCCACACGAAAGGGGTGTGCTGGCGAGGGCCGTTCCCGCCGGGCAGGTCCCATCCTCTGGCGGCGCTGGGCCAGCCGTCCTTTCTGGGGGCCTGTCAGCTGCAGCAATGGTGAGAAGGGCGATTCCTCCGCTTGTTCCTGTGTCCCTGGTAGGATATGTTCCACCATGCTTCTCACCTCCGGCTGTTTCTTAGCACTTATTATAGTGGATGGCAGAAAAAACAAAAGCGACCGGGAGCCAAGAACTTGACTCCCGGTCAAAAACGAGAAAATATTTACCGGAAACGTCGCCGCAGCCCTGCGTGGATGCAATGGGCTACCTCTTGAAGCAGCGACAGCTCCCATTCCTCGCAGTTTCGAAAAAAGAAGAGCGATTTTCGGGAAGGCTCCCAGGGGATGTGGGGCAGCTGATCGGCCAGCAAATAGTCGGCGGATACCTGCAGCACATTTGCAATGCGGACCAATGTCTCCAGGCTGGCCCCTCTCTTTCCGGTCTCTATGGTGCTGACAGCGGATGGGGATTTTTCAATGGCTTCGGCCAGCTGCTCTTGGGAAAGGCCCGTCTCCCTCCTGGCGGATTGAATGCGTTTACCCAGTTTTTTGTAGTTGATTTCCATAAACAAAACCTCCAATTGTGAAATTGTAGGTTCATTATAGAGGGAGAGAATTTCTGGAACATGAGGGTTGGATACGATCTTGAACTTCAGGAAAAGAAAGTGAATCTTTCAGGTTGCCAACTCGAGTTGGCAACTAGTTGGCAAACTATAGTGGTTAATTGTTAAACTTAGCGATTCAGTTGGCAAACTTCGAGTTTTGTTGTCAACCCGTGTGGATATAGTTGGCAAGCTGTTGATTAACTCATGGAAACTTGTTACGTGCCATACCGGCGGACCAGGCAGATGGTAAATGAGGAGATGCGAGGTTCTAAAAAAGGTGATTTGCCAAGGTGGTTTGCTTCTTCCTTTTTCTGCACTGTTTTGCACACTGCGTTCCAGTGGAAAAATGGCTCGAATTCGCTGTAACCTCTTGACAAGTAGGTTACTGGAGAGGTATAATAAAATCGAAAAAAAGGAGGTGGAGAGAACGTGAATCACTATGAGCAAATCCGCCAACTGGATGAAAAGATTGCTGAACTTCCTGCCGGGTATATCTCTGAGAAAATGATACATGGTAAAAAGCGGCACTATCGCCAGTGGCGCGAGAAAGGGAAAATTAAAAGTCAATACCTTCGGGAAGAAGACGTGGAAGAAGTCCGCAGGCAGATTACGGAACGGAAACACCTCGAACAGCAGAGAAAGGAGTTAAAGATGCGCTTTCCTGAACAACTAGCAGAATACAAAACCCATGTTGTGACAGGCGAAGAACTGGCACAAATGGTGGCTGGGACGCGAAACATGGCAAGACGGGATTGTTTCTACCGCATCCCTCAGTACCTACATGGCAGCGTGCGAACACGGGTATTGGTAGTCTACGGTCTTCGCCGGACAGGGAAAACAACAATGCTCTTCCAAGCGATTGCGGAGATGGAAGAGGAAGATTTTTCCAAAGCTGCCTATGTGAAACTGCGCACCACCGATACCATGCGAGATATTACGGATGACTTGGATAAACTGCACCGGGCAGGGTATCGGTATGTGTTTCTTGACGAAGTGACCTTGATGGCAGATTTCATAGATTCCGCCGCCTTGTTTTCCGACATCTATACGATGATGGGAATGAAGATTGTTCTGTCAGGCACAGATTCCTTGGGTTTCTGGCTGGCGGAAAACAATGAGCTCTACGACCGGTCGCGCATGATACACACCACCTTCATCCCGTATCGGGAATATAGCCGGTTGCTGGGAATTGACAGCATTGATGAATACATCCGCTACGGAGGAACGCTCCGTATGGGAGAAACAGATTTTGATGACGAGGAGTTAAAAGAGGAAGGTATCGCCTTTCGAGATGACGAATCCACCAGGCGGTATATCGACACTGCCATCTGCAAAAATATCCAGCATTCTCTTGCCTGCTTCGAATATGGAAAGTATTTCGGGCACCTGTACGAGCTCTATGAGGCAGGTGAATTAACCGGCGCTATCAACCGCATTATTGAGGATATGAACCATCGCTTTGTGCTCTCTGTGTTGACCAGGGACTTCACTTCCAGCGACTTGGGCATTACCGCTCGAAATCTGCGCAACGAGCGTGACCCGGAAAAACGTACGGACGCCTTGTATGAAATTGATAGGGAAGCTGTTACCAAACGGCTGATGGAAATCTTAGAAATCCGAAACAGAGAGGAACAATCTGTGGGTCTCACCCAGTCCCATGTGGCGCAAATCAAAAAATACCTGGAAGCCCTGGATCTTATTGTCACGTGCCCTTTGGAGTACGGAACAACTGGTATCGAACCAGAAGAGAAGGTTCTTTTCACTCAACCCGGAATGCGCTATTGCCAAGCGCAAGCCTTGGTGCATGCTCTGATGAAGGATGAATATTTCGCCTCTCTAGCGGAAACAGAAAAAGACAGGATCTCCCAGCGCTTGTTGGAAGAAGTGAGGGGCCGCATGTTGGAGGATATTGTCCTTTTGGAAACCTCTAAGGCATTGGGAGAAAAATACAAAGTTTTTCAGCTTCGTTTTGAGACAGGCGAATATGATATGGTCATCCGAAACAAGAAAAACGACACTTGTGCTGTGTATGAGATCAAACACAGCGATAAACTCGTCCGGGAACAGGCCAGGCATCTGCGCAATCCAGAAATGCTTCGCTTGACATCACCTCGTTTCGGAAAGCTGGTAGGTAGGTTCGTTCTCTATCTGGGGGAAGGCCAGAATATGGAAGATGGAATCGCCTATCGCAATGCGGAGTGGTTTCTGAAATCACTGCCGGAGATTACGCTGGAGATCGGTCTGGAGATGAGCGATTTAGAACAAGAAGAACAGGAGGAGGAGCACGAACTAGAGCAAGGACCTACATTTTCTATGTAGAACAGCGCCAGGAGTAAATGTGGAATTTGCTGGGTGAAGGTTACCCAAGGTCACTCATATAATCTCCAACAAATTCCGCCCCTCTTTCACCCAGTGACTTTTCTCTTTCTGCCCACCCTCTGACTACTGTTTGACTACTATTTTCCCAAAACCGGAAAAGCCGTGGAAGCCCAGGCGTACCAAGGGCTTCCACGGTTTTCGCAAATGGGCACTGAATTTGTGGGATGTACCTGAAACCCGCATAAAACCTGGGTTTCTTCTTTGACGGCCT
This sequence comes from Clostridiales bacterium, assembly GCA_019416395.1. GTDB lineage: Bacteria > Bacillota > Clostridia > Oscillospirales > Acutalibacteraceae > Acutalibacter. Next base: position 102 of record DXXH01000085.1, on the reverse strand, counting down.
GAGTTCTCCGACTCTGTAGGCCGCTGGTTCGAATCCAGTCGTGCGCACCAGGTTTACTTGCCAAAAATGATGCAAGTACGAAAAAAGCCCGGAATTCCGGGC
>DXXH01000084.1 GCA_019416395.1 Clostridiales bacterium | reverse complement strand
TAGATGTATTATAATATCCCTACAACTGAGGTACCCTATGAAAAAAAAGACACGTTTTCCCCTTACTAAATCCGAATTGGCACTGATGGAGATCCTTTGGGACGCCGATCGTCCTCTTGGTAGACCAGAAATTCTGGAAGCGGCCGTTACGGACAAAGGGGAGTCTTTGTTCGCGGTGAATTCCTTCCATCTGCTGATCAATGACTTGATGGAAAAAGAATATATTGTGGTTGTAGGCGGCATGGGAAAAGATCGGAACTATGCCCGCCGCTATGCCCCGACTGTAACGCGCAATGAACATTTCGCTTTGCAGATTGTTTCCTCGGAAAAATTTTCTCCCAAGGATATTCCTTCTATCGTGTGCGCTCTTGTCAAATACGCCCGTGTAGAAAATCCAGATGAAATGTTAGATGAAATTGAAAAAGCCGTAAGACGGCGCAGATGCTGACTTTACTTTCCGATTGTCACCGGAAACAAAAAGGCATCGTGAGCTCCCTTAAAACGGGTGAGTCACGATGCCTTTTCTTATTTTATGTAACTGATTTTAGAAAATTACTTTCGTGCCGCCGGGCTGCCGGATAGACAAAGTATAACAGGTGCCTTGACCAAACACCTTTTCAATCTCTGTCCGATACTGATCCAGGAAAGACAGCGGTACAAACGCTTGAATGGTACCCGCGAAACCACCGCCATGGACACGCCAAGCCCCTTTTCCGGCCAATAGCCGCTCTGTGAGAGCAAGAGCCAGCGTCAGTCCCTGCTCCTGAGGATTCACCACCGCGAATACGTTTTGCAGGCGCTGACTGGAAGAACGCCCGGAAGAAATAATCATATCCTTAAAGCTTTCAAAATCACCGGTTTGCAAAGCCTTGGCTTCTTCCGCCGCCAAACGGTCATCGTCAAAGAAGTGCATGGCCCGCAAAACTGCCCGGTCTCCGGTTTGCTTGCGGATCTCGCCAATCTGCTGGTAAAAAGCTGTTTCGTCCACGTCCCGGAGATATTCTTTTCCAAAGAAAGAAGCCACCTGCTTCATTTCCTTGGGAATAGCAGCGTATTCACCGGTAAGGTCTGCGTGATTGCCACCGGTGTCCACTACGCAAAGAGCATACCCTGCTGCGGTGATGTCGAAATCCACTTTATTGATGACAGGGTTCTCAGGGTCCTTAAAGTCGATGGAAGTAAAACCGCCTACAGAACTGGCCATCTGATCCAACAAACCGGAAGGCTTTCCAAAATACACGTTTTCCGCGTATTGGGCAATCTTTGCGGCGGTGACAGGATCGATTTTCCCGTCGTTATAAAGATGGCTGATAATGGTGACCACAAGCACCTCAAAGGCAGCCGAACTGGACAAGCCGGACCCTTTCAGCACACGGGTGATGGTGTAGGCTTCAAAGCCCCCCACCGTGTAGCCCAGTTCTTTGCACCGGGCGCAGATTCCCCGCAGCAGAGAGGCGGAAGTTTCCGCTTCTTCCTGCTTCCGAGCCAGGTCGTTGATTTCCACTACATCGATTTTGGGATACTCCGCAGATTTTAAAACAGCCTTGCCGTTATCCGTCTTGCGGGCGTACGCGGCAATGTCCAAATTGACCGCGGCAGCCAGTACCCGGCCGTGATTGTGGTCCGTGTGGTTACCGCCCACTTCAGAACGGCCCGGGGCGCTGAAAAATTCCCCGCCTTCCCCATCACCGAACTGTTTGATAAACCCGTTGCGCAATTCCTCATACCGGGCGCGCTGGGACTGGGCTTCCTGCTGGTACAATTCCTCAAATTTGCAGATCATGATCCTTACACCCTTTCTGATCCTGGATTATTTATCATTTGAAGGAGTTCTTCCTCAGTCAGCACAGGGATTTCCAGCTGGCGGGCTTTTTCCAGTTTGCTGCCTGCTTCTTCCCCTGCCAACACATAGCTTGTCTTTTTCGACACCGACGAAGTCACTTTGCCCCCATGACTTTCAATCAGCTGAGTAGCTTCCTTACGACTCATGGTAGGCAGTGTCCCGGTCAGCACGAAAGTACTGCCTGCAAAGGTGGTGCTCTGGCTCTCCTGCTGCTGCGCGGTCATGTTCACGCCCAGCTCTTGAAGACGGGCGATCAACTCCCTAGCTGATTCTTTCTGGAAGAAGGCCGCAACTTCTTTGGCCATAATCCCACCAAAGCCTTCAATTTGGGAAAGCTCTTCTTCACTGGCTTCTTGCAGAGATTCCATAGTGGGAAAAGCCCCGCAAAGAACTTGGGCGGCTTTGGCGCCAATGTGAGGAATCCCCAAAGCGTACACCAACCGGTAAAGGTCATTGGATTTGGAGCGCTCTACCGCGGCTACCAGATTTTGAGCGCTCTTTTTTCCAAAACGGTCCAACTGTTGCAGCTGGGAAATTTCCAACGTGTATAAATCCGCCGGAGAAGCCACCAGTTTTTCCTGAAGCAGCTGCTCTAAAATTGCGGGACCCAAACCATCGATATCCATTGCGTCCCGGGAAGCGAAATGAATGAGATTCCGCAGCAGCTGGGCGGGGCATTGGGGGTTGGTGCAGCGTGTGGCGGCTTCCCCTTCCACCCGCGTAACCTGCTCCCCACAGGAAGGGCAATGTTCCGGCAGGTGATAGGGTTGGGAATCTTCGGGACTGGAAAGCACAGCTACCACTTCCGGGATAATTTCCCCGGCTTTCCGCAAAATGACCCGGCTGCCGATGCGGATATCTTTTTCTGCAATAAAATCCTGATTGTGCAATGTGGCCCGGCTCACCGTAGTCCCCGCCAAAGTCACCGGCTGGAACCGGCCCGTTGGCGTAAGAACCCCTGTACGGCCCACATTCACTTCAATGTCCAGCAAGGTCGTTTCCTTTTCTTCCGGGGGATATTTAAACGCTTCCGCCCATCTGGGAAATTTCGCCGTGCTGCCTAACTCTTCCCGCTGGGCAAAGCTGTTGACCTTGACCACCGCGCCGTCAATAGGGAAATCGAACTCTCCACGCTTGTCCCCGATTTCCTGGATATAGTCCAGGATCTCCTCAATCTGGCTGGACTTGCGATATTGAGCGGATACGGGAAAGCCCAGACTCCGCAGCCATTCCAGGGATTGATCGTGACAAGTGAGCTCCTTGCCTTCCACCTGCTGTACATTGAACACGAAAATACTCAGCTCACGCTGGGCGGTAATTTTCGGATCCTTCTGCCGCAAAGAACCGGCGGCGGCGTTTCTGGGGTTTTTAAAGGGCTTTTCTTCCAGCAATTCCTGGCGCTCACACAACCGCTCAAAACTGCTGTCGGACATATACACCTCACCCCGGACCTCTAAAAAGGGGATCGCTTCCCCTAAAACCTTGGGCACGGAGCGAATGGTGCGGATATTTTCCGTCACGTCTTCCCCGGTAACACCGTCTCCACGGGTGGAACCCCGGACAAACACGCCATTTCTGTATTCCAACGCCACGGAAAGCCCGTCAAATTTAGGCTCCACCACATATTCTACCTCTCCCACTGTATCCCGGACGCGGCGGTCGAAATCCAGCAATTCCTCTTGGGAAAAAGAGTCATGCAGGCTTTCTAACGGTACCTGGTGAACTACAGGCGCGAAGGTGTTGTACACCGCCCCGCCGATTTTGCGGGTAGGGGAATCTTCCGTGACAAGCTCCGGGTACTCTGATTCCAAGGTTTCCAGCTGCCGGTACAGCTGGTCATACTCGTAATCGCTGATTTCCGGATCGTCTTCCGTGTAATACTTCCGGCTGTGATAGCGGATCTGTTCCCGTAGCGCTTCCAGCCGGCGTTGTACTTCTTGTTTTTCCATAAATGTTTGTTCCTTTATCCTGTTTCTAAAAGAGCCATCTCCGGTACGTCTCCTACCAGCACTGTTTCCGCCAAAACCGTGGAAGTTTCCACATGCGTCTGGGTTTCAAAACGCTTGGATTGGGAATAGGCTTGCACCGCTACAAGCATGGTGACTCTATGACAACTTTGGTTGATCCCTGCGGACACGAATTCCGTGTGGAACGACAAATCGGCGGAAGCTTCCAACCGCAGTGTCAACGGCACGGGAAAACCATGACCATTCAACAAGGCGATCCCTGTCAAGCTTCCTGCTGGAACTTTCACGGTCACGCTTCCATTGAGGGTTTTCTCAAGCTTGGAAAGAACCTGGGCGCGCAGACGATTCAGGGCGGCAGTATCCGTATGGACAGCCATCGGCTCTCCCCCTTCGCTTCGTTCCACTTGGACAAAGGTGCTCCCTTCTTCCAGGGCTTCCTCTACCGCCTGGTTTACGCAGGAAAGGATATATCCCCGGGCGGCTTCCTGGGTCAATTCTTCCGAGACAGATCCAAGTCCCCACTCGGAAAACATTGCGCTTCCAATCAGCAACGATCCAATCAACACAAGTGGAAGCTTCCATCTTCCTTTTCGCCTTGTGGCCCGAAATCTGCGCAGCGATCTGCCCATTCTCTCACCCCCACCCTCTATCCTACGCGCAATGGCATGTTCGGGTGAGAGCAGAGATCTCAGTCGCCTAAGAGCCTGTGTAACCGGCGGATGGTTTCCGCCACCGGCAAACCAACAATATTGGAATAGTCCCCCTGGATGGACTGTACCAGCACCACGCCAATTCCCTCAATTCCATAGGCCCCGGCCCGGCCTCGGGATTCTCCCAAAGACACATATTCTTGAATTTCTTCTTCCGTGAGCGGGTAAAAGGTCACCTGGGTACTCATGTGGAACACATCGGTTTTTCCTTCCGCAAGCAAACACACACCTGTAAAAATCTGATGGGTGCGCCCGGAAAGACGGCGCAGGGTTTCCTTCGCCGCTTCATCGTCTTTGGGTTTGCCAAGAATCAAACCGTCAATGCTTACCACAGAATCCGCTGCGATTATGGCACGGCCAGGACAGAGCGGCAACACCGCCTCACCTTTTCTCCGCGCCAACGTTTCCACGGTTTGGGAAGGGGTGTACTCCGGCGGGATCGTTTCGTCTACGCCGGACACAACTACGTCAAAAGACAACCCCGCTTGCTCCAAAAGCATCTTTCTGCTGGGCGATGAGGACGCCAGCACCAGTTTCCGGTCAATCCTCAAAGCCATTGGGATTCTCCCTTTGCCAACGCAACGAGTCTTGGCACATATCTTCCAGCGTTTTCTCCGCTTTCCACCCCAGCTCCTCAAAGGCCTTGGTACAATCGGCGTAACACTCCGGAATATCCCCGGGACGTCGGGGATCGATCACATAGGGAATCTCCTTCCCAGCAGCTTTGGAAAACGCTGCGATCATTTCCAGCACGGAGTATCCTCTCCCTGTGCCCAAATTGAAAATCTTTACTCCATCAAACCCTTTTTCAAACAAAGGCAGCACTGCCGCGTGACCTTTGGCCAGATCCACAACATGAATGTAGTCCCGGACCCCTGTGCCATCGGGAGTGGGATAATCGTTGCCAAACACATGCACCTTTTCCCGTTTTCCCACCACCGTCTGGGTAATGTAAGGCACCAGGTTATTGGGAATGCCGTTGGGATCTTCACCCAGCTGGCCGCTTTCGTGAGCGCCCACCGGATTAAAATACCGAAGCAGGACTGGATGAAATTCCGGATCGGCATGAGCGCAATCGGTAAGGATCCGTTCGATCATCAGCTTCGTTGCTCCATAGGGGTTGGTAGCGGAGAGAGGGAAATCTTCCCGAATGGGTACAGATGCCGGATTCCCATACACAGTCGCAGAAGAACTGAACACAAAGTTACCCACTCCGAACTCTTTCATCACCTTTAACAGCACTAAAGTACTGGTCAGATTGTTGTCGTAGTAACGCAACGGAATGGATACGGATTCTCCTACCGCTTTCAGCCCAGCGAAATGGATTACAGCGTCAATCTTTTCCTGTTGAAAGACCTGGCGCATTTTCTCTTCGTCGCATACGTCGTACTGGTAAAAGATCACCTGTTTTCCGGAAAGTTCTTCCACCCGTTTTACCGCCACATATTTACTGTTGCACAAGTTGTCCACGATGATTACCTCATGGCCCTGCTCTAATAAAACAACCGCCGTATGGGTACCAATATATCCGGCGCCGCCAGTGACAAGGATTCTCATACGCTGCACTTCCTTCCCGATGATAATTGCCGGTCCTTTTATTTTGAAACCCCGACCAGCTTTCCTGCTTATTATAAGGGAAAAGAGAGGGAAAATACAAGAGCTTCGAAGAATTCAATTGACAGGAAATAAACAGCCTCTCGCTGCGAATACTAGAGAAACGCAGAATTTTTGGGGAGGGACTCTCATGTTTCTTTATCAAGACGCAATTCTTTTTTTAGCGGGGAGCTGGACCTATCCCGCATTGGAAATGATGTGGCGTGGGGAAACCCATTCGTCCATGGCGCTGGCTGGGGGAATTTGCCTTTGTTTAATCAATCACGTTTGCTGTGATTGGCTGGGAGACAAAAACATAATCAGCCGGTGTTTCGCCGGCGCTGGAATTATCACTGGAGTAGAATTAGTAATGGGGCTATTTCTCAACTGTCTTTTGGGGTTTGACATTTGGGATTACTCTGCCGTACCTTTGAATCTTCTCGGTCAGGTATGCCTGCCTTACTCTTTTTTGTGGCTTGGTCTATCCCTGCCCGCCATGGCCTTGTGCGAACTTTGTCGAGGGGATTCTTTAGAGGATCGAACGAAAAAGAATCTTCACAAAAAAAATCATTGACATTTTCCAACGGGTGTGATATCATCTATTAATGTCAGACATGGAGAGGTGTCCGAGTGGTTTAAGGAGCTAGTCTTGAAAACTAGTGATCCCGCAAGGGACCAAGAGTTCGAATCTCTTCCTCTCCGCCACCTGCCGGTTCTGCTATCTAAAGCTGTATAGTTTTTTATAGATTTTTCACCATGGAGAAGTACCCAAGTGGTGAAGGGGCTCCCCTGCTAAGGGAGTAGGTCGGGAAACCGGCGCAAGGGTTCAAATCCCTTCTTCTCCGCCAAAACCGCTAGAAGTCCAGTAGTTATGCTGGTTCTAGCGGTTTTTCTTTTTATTTTTCCGCTGCCTTGGGAATCAATCCCAGCTTGTCCAAAATCACGGCAAACTGTTCACGGGTCAAGGGTTCCCTTGGCATGGTGCCGTCCATGATTCCCGCTGCTGTAGCCTTTTCAAAAGCTTCTTTTGCCCAGTCAGAGGAGGCTTTGCCAATTCCAAGAGCGTTTACCAGAGTAACGGCAACCTCTTCCCTGGTGATTACGTCCTGGGGCCGAAAATTCCCATCAGTTTCACCGTTCATAATGCCACGTTCTTTAACAGCCTTTACGTATTCCTGCGCCCACTGGGATACAGGTTTCTGTTCCAGCGACACGAAATACTTGGCAATTTCGTCCTGAGCGATCTTTCTGGCTTCTGCTTCTGTCATATCTGGTTTCTCCATTTCTGTTTCTGTTTTTAGTCCCGGTAAATCCGCTGCGAGATAGGGTGCCGGGTCGATACATGTGTCAGAAGTGTTCCGCACCTCAAAATGAAGGTGGCTTCCGTAGCTATTGCCAGTGTTGCCCATATTCCCGATCTGTTGGCCCTTCTTGACGTTCTGGCCGTACTGCACAGTCACGGCGCTCAAATGGGCATAAAGCGTGCTGTACCCGTTGGGGTGCTTGATCTTCACGCAATTCCCGTAAGAAGCGTTTCCGCTGGCCCCCTGGTCATTGCCATATCCTGTTTGACAAAAGGTCACCGTGCCATCGCTGTGGGCCAATACTCCGTCTGTTTGGGTGGTCTGCCAACCCAAATCCACACCGCTGTGTCCATTGCCAAACCCACGGGTGGCTTTGTTCTCCTGGGTTTGTAAAACCCTGCTCTGTGCCATAGCTTCTCCTTTCGAAAGTGACGGGTAATCCTTATAAGCCCAGTTGCCATCAAAGGCGGCCCCGCCGATACTCCACTTGTCTGTGTACTGCCACATGCCATAGGGCTTTTCGCACTGGCACTCGCTGTAATACTGGGCAGCCCAACGGTCGTACTGCTTGAAAACGGGGCTGGTAAGGTAGTTTTTCCACCAGCTTACAGAGGCGTACACACCACAGTATAGTCCTGCCCCTTCAATGGTGTTACAAAAGCCTTGTGCCGCACCTGCAAGATCGCCACCCAGAATTGAGCTGTCCTCCAAAACACCGTAAAGGGGTTACGCCATTTCAGCAACCGCAAGCTATGGTTTGCTTTATCAATGCCGTTTTGTTTGTTTTTGGCATAACTGTAATGATAAATTCCCCAGGGAATCCCTGCCCCATCTGTTTTCTGTATGTTTTCCTCAAAGCGCTTACGAAGATCTTCCCGATCAAAGCGACAGCTGAGTCCTGTTGTAAAAGAAGTTCCTCAACTAACTATCTGCGATGAAAAGCGATGGTCCAGACAGGGATTCCCTGTTTGGGCCATCGCTTTCTACTATCTCCGTCCAACCCCTGCGTTTATGCTTTTTAGGAAATTGCAACAGGATTTCAAATATCGTTTTTGTAAAGCAAAAAAACAATCTATAAATATGTTATTATTTTTACAAATAGTATAACTATAACTTATGTTAAAAAATAATAGATACGCCTCGATTGTGTCTCTATAAAATACGGAAATTTCTTGACTTGATCTTAAAAAACGTGTAACATATTTTCATCGATTTATACATTTAATTGTAGAAATAAATAAGAGAAAGAAGGAACAAACACCGTGATAAAAAAATTGGTGGCCGTATTGGCAACGGCGGCAATCTTGTGTTCCACACTACCTTTTACAGCCATAGCTGGGGAAATAAACACAGAATCGGAAGTGACAAATTCCATTCCTCAGCTTGAAGCTACTTCCGAAGAGTCCCAAAACGGCTTACTGGAAACATTCCAGCCAGAAAACAGCACTGTGGAAACCCAGTCCCCGGAGCTTTTCGAGGAAACAACCACCGCTTCTCCGGAAAACCAACCCGCAGGAGACAACGAACTTTCCTCAGACCAAACTGGGGAAAATGGAGAAGCAGGCGATGCCGAAGTTATCCCAACCCCATCTCCAGAGGAAAATGACCAACCCCTATTTGGCATGTATCTCGACGAACATATAGCCTATGTGTCCGGCAGCGAAGACCGGGTAAACCCCGATGCTCCACTGAGCCGTTCCGAAGCCGCCAGTTTGATTTACCAGCTTCTTACATCTCCCGTTACTCCCAGTGGAAACCATTTCAGCGATGTGTCACCCAACGCTTGGTATGGAACTTTTGTGAATTCCCTGACGGAAATGGGGATTCTTTCCGGTAAGGGCGAAAACTCCTTTGAACCTCAAAGCAATATTACCCGCGCCGAATTCGCATCGATCTTGTCCAAGCTGTTTCCTTTGAAAACGGAGCAAGTTACCTTTTCCGACGTTGGTGAGGACCACTGGGCCTTTAGTGCCATACAGAACGCAGCGGCCAGAAGCTGGGTTTCCGGTTATCCCGACGGGACCTTCCGACCGGATTCCTCTATTACCAGAGCAGAGGCCTTTGCTATGATGAACAAAATGCTGGGCCGTTCACCGGACATTGATCGGATCAACGCCCAAAGAAAATTCCTGCGTTTTGTGGATCTCCCCTACGATTACTGGGCCTATTACCACATTATGGAAGCTTCCATTCCCCACGATCACTCCTACGATGAGGAAGGAAATGAAATCTGGGAAACCTACACCCTTCCCACCGCCCAATTGGGACGTGGGCCCCATCTGATTGGCGGCGAGCTTTATTACATTGGAAACGACGGATATTACGTCCGCAATTCCTCCGTAGGGGTGCTGCAATTTAACAATGAGGGCCAGTATACCACCGGTGACGCCAGGCTGGATGCCAAACTGACGTCGATCGTTTTACAGGAAGGAAAATCCACCGAGTCCCTTTACAGCAATTTGCGGCTGATGTACAACTACGTCATTGACGATTACAGCTATCTGGCCCTTTCCCACATTCCCCAGGGAACTTCTGGATGGGAGATTTCTTACGCCACTTCCATGATCGACAGGAAACGGGGAAATTGCTACAGCTATGCCGCGTTGTTCTCCTTCCTTGCCAGAAAGCTGGGATATCAAGCTACCGCGGTTTCCGGTATGGTCACGGTAAACACCTGCCCCACCTGGACCTATGGCAGCTGGTCCGAACATGGCTGGGTGGAAATCAAGATGGACGATGGCGTCATCTATGTGTGTGACCCTCAGCTCCGTGACGGTCATGCCGCCCAATGGGGCTATAATTGGGATCTGTTTATGAAGCCCTATGGCCAGGGCGTAGCCCACTATCGGATCAACAATAAAATATTGAGTTAATTCATCGCTGAAAGGAACCTGTCTTCATGAAACGTTTGCTTTCTCTTTTCACTGCGTGCTTGCTGACCCTATCCCTTTGCGCCTGTGGCAGCAACGCGGCGCCTTCTAGCAGCACGGCAAGCGCCGCTCCTTCTCCTAGCGTCTCCCCCAGCCCCAGTCCTTCCGCCAGTCCGTCTGTGAGTCCCAGTGTCAGCCCGTCCGCCAGCCCTAGCTCTTCCCCCAGTTCTTCCTCTTCCAGTTCCAGCCAAACCTCTTCCACAAACGAGACTGTGAAGGAAGAGCCTGCCTACTCCGCTCCCGAAGAACATACCGCTTCCTCGAAGGCTCCCGCGCCTGCACCTGCTAAACCTACAGCGGCACCAACCCCCGAACCAACTCCAGTCCCCACGCCCGAGCCAACCCCGGAACCAACTCCGGAACCGGTTGTGGCCAGCCCTTACGACTATATCGGATACGATATCGGCACATTTTACGGAGTGTTTGGATATCCCAACAGCTCGGAATACGCTACAAGCTGTAGCGGCCAG
>DXXH01000083.1 GCA_019416395.1 Clostridiales bacterium | reverse complement strand
GCTAAGGCTTTGAACCTGGACGCTATCCACGACACCGTCCATGAGATGGCCCGCGACGAGGCTCGTCATGGCAAGGCTTTTGCTGGCCTGCTGGCTCGTTACTTCGGCAAATAAGTCGAATTTACAAAACAGAATAAAAGGGTTTTGAGAAGGGGACAGAAAAATCTGTCCCCTTCTTTTTTATTCCCGGTAAATTGCCTCTATGGAGGGCCGTTTGGAGACATTTTCATATAGCGTGGTAAGGTTGGCAATTTCGCTGAAAGTGCCGATCAATGGAGCGTGCGCCAAAGCTGTCCCCTTCAGCTGAAGTTGAACAGCTTCAGCGATTCTATCGGCGTAAATTACTTGGATATCTCGGCCAAAATAGGATTGGATTTCTTCTGACACTGGAGACGTAATGGAAAGACTGTTGTGGAGCTTGGCCATTTGCTGCTGGGCGAAAACCAGTTGTTCCTCTCGTTGGGTGATGGAAGCAGCTTTTAATGCTTGTGTGATAGCTTCTCCAATTTCCGGAGGAAGGGGAAGATGTTGAAATGCAGTGCCAAACCATTTGCTGTAGGGGGCGTATTTCCGGCAGTAAAGGAATCCAAGCCGCATTAGGCGTTCTGCAATCCGAGCGCATATCAGAATGGAACCGGTGTCGTCGCCCACGGAAGCGCAACGTTTGACAAAAGCTTGTTCTTCGGCGATTAAAGACCAGTTGGAAGCAATCAGATAGAGCCACACATTTGTGGGGTAATATCGAAGGGGTGCTAACTGTTCCGCCAAGTGAAGCCCGTCCACATAAAGTTCCGCCTGGGATAAGGATAAAAGCCGGTTTTCGGATAGGGAGAGCCATTGCGTGTCAGAGAGTGTGTCAAAGGTGTGGGTCCCCAAGTAAAAATCGAGGTATTCCTCAATCGAGTAGATATACACCAGGGGATCAACTTTTCCGTCCAAGGAAGGTGTCGCGTGGCGGACTCCTTTATCGTTGGGATCGGGTGGGGAAAAGTTTACTGAATACCCCCGGTAGAAAGAGGGGAATTGGGAAGAAAAGGCTTGGAGAATCCGGGCTTGGCAAGAAAGATCCTCCTTGCGTAGGAACAGGTAAAACCGAGGTCCCCACATGTGATCGGTGGAAACCTGGTCGTCATATCCCAGTACGTCAGAGCCGTACCCCAAAAGCCCAGCGGTGTAAACCAGATTAGGAAAATCCCGGTCTAAGACCGGTTTGGCGATTTCCGTGAAAAAGCTCCGGCATAAGTCTTTGCCTTTAACAAATTGCGGCATGAAAAACACCTCTTTTTGCGGTTCTGTTTTTTACACTATAGCAAATTTTAAGTCGGAGCGATAGAGGAAAATAAAAAATCCCAGTGGGAATTCCCCACTGGGATACGATTTATTACAACTGAAAATCTTCCGGACGAAACTGGGACGTCCGCAGGGAAGGGGCTGCTTTCGGTTCCCGCTGTAAAGGATCATATTGATATTTCTTACAGGCTTCCCCTTGGGCGGTCTGCTGTAAGGCGCAGATGATCTCCCCGTTTTTCCCACTGTTGTGCTGACAGTAAGCACAGCTGGGTTCAATGCTGCCGCCGAATAACGTCTGCTTTTTCTTTTTCCGGAACAATCCCATCTCCATCAGACCCCGTCTTTTCACAATTTCCTTTTACGGGCATTATAGCACATTTAGGAGTGGGGACGCAAGTGGAGAGGGTTTCCGGGGTTTTGCGGGAACCACCACGGCTTACAAAAAGCAGGAATGCCAGACACATCAGCAGCAATGAAAGCCCGCCTGCCGCGGTGGAAGCGGTAATCCCATAGGAAATGGGTTCACTGGCGGCTGCCCAAACGGGCTGACTGGGAATGGGAAGAAATCGTCCCAAAAGGAAAAACAGAACGGCTGCTAGGAAACCGTGAAGGAACCGATAGAGAAAAAATTTTCCTTTAGACAAAGGAAAATCCGGGAAAAAGGAAAATGCTTGCAGATGCACACACAATCCCCCAAACGCCAGGCCAAAGGCGTACAAGATAGGTCCTGCCCCCAACCGGGTGGCGTCACCGGTCCCGCCTGTGACTTCCAGAAGAAAGGAAAGACATACGGCCGCTTCTGTTTGGTTTAAAAGTCCGGTGGCGGCCAAGAGTTGGGAAACTAGTTGAAACCATCCACTGCCCCGAAGAGTGGCCGTCAAACCGGCAAACAGTAAAATACACCCGCACATTTTGACAGTGGCCGAGGAAGCGTCAGAGATAGAACGGATCAAAGCAGGCCCGTTTTTCTCTTTTTTTAAGTTGGGAGATTCTTTGGGCAAGGGTTTCCCCAGTCCGGTAAGCAATCCCAGAAGCAATCCGGAAAGGGTCACAGCCAGAAACAGCAGCCAGCCGATTTCCAGGCTTCCCAAAACGCCGCAGCCCAAAAAGGTCACCACAAAGGCCGGACCGGGAGCCACACAGAACATCATCATGCGCCCCGCTTGTTCTCTGGTGATTTTTCCTTCTTCCAGCAGTAGGGAAACCCCTCTGGCCCCCGCGGGATAGCCCCCAAAAAAGCTGAGCAATAAAGTAGCTCCGCACACTCTGGGTAGCCGGAATCCGTAACAGGTCACAGGGGCCAGCAATCGCCCCAGGATTTCTCCAGCCCCGGAACGTACCCCAAAACTGGCCAGCACCATAAAGGGGAACAAAGAGGGTACCAGAGAGGAAAGACAATACAACACGCTTGCCGCGATACTGTCCCGCACCTGGGCGGGATAAAGCAGCAGCGCTACGCCGAACGTCAAAAAAGCCAAAGCGGATACAAACATTCCAATCCGCTTGGCTGGAACAATCGCGCCCATGGCATCTCCTTTCTCAGACAGGTTCTACCTATCCTTATGCCCTGGACCTGTGATACATTCCCCGCGAAGCACATAGGAATAGGTGAGTTGAAACAAGGGGGGAGTCCATGGAAAAGCGGCAGAGCGGCCCCATGGTGGAGCTTTCAGGAAACCGCCGGGCGGTGGTGGACGGCTGTGACGGCATAGTGGACTATGATGAGGAAAAGGTGATTCTCCGGGCGGGCAGGCTGACTCTGCGCTTTGAAGGCCAAGGGCTCAGGCTGATGCGGTTGACGGAAAATTCGGCGGTCATTGAGGGGAGAATCCACCAGTTACTATACGTATATGGGGACAGGACCTAAGGAAAATGAGAAAGGGGGAATGGAAATGGTAGAACGGCTGGCCCATTTTCTTACCGGCTGGGTAGAATTTGAAATCCGGGGAAACGGTCCCCGGTTTCTCAATGCGGCAGCAAAAACGGGGATCGAGTTTTGGGGCTTCCGCAGGGAAGAAGGGCTTGCGGTTATGCGGGGAAAACCAAAAGACTATAAGAACCTGCGCGGGATTTTCCGGCGGTGCGGTGTCCGTCCCAGATTGCGGAAAAAAGGGGGACTGCCCTTCTGGGAAGCCAAATTGTGGCGGCAAAAAGGGCTGGCTGTGGGAGCTGTATGCGGTGTGGGGGTGTATCTGTTTCTCAGCGGGTTTTGTTGGGGGGTGACGGTGACTGGAATGGAAACCCTCACCCGTTCTCAAGTGCTGGAGACAGCCAGGGAAAATGGGGTGCGTTTGGGAGTGCCTCTGGGGGAGCTGAAGCCAAAAGAGGCGGCGCTGGCTATTCAAAATGACTTGCCGGAAGCCACCTGGGTCTCGGTGAATACCGACGGTTGTTTTGTGGAAGTTTCTTTGCTGGAGAAGGTTCCTTCCCCAGAAGTAGAGGACAATCAGGAGTGGTCCAATATTGTGGCATCCAGGGCGGGAACCATTGTGTCCGCAGAGGCCGAACGGGGCAGGCTGGAAGTGAGGCTGGGTGAAACAGTGGAAGGGGGCCAGCTGTTGATTGCGGGGCTTTACCAGCAAGAGGTGGACCCCTACTCCCCGCCACCGGAAGAGCCTTACCAAATTCTGGGGGCTGCCAGGGGAAGCGTCCGGGCGCTGACCTACCGGGAATTTACTGTGGAGATTCCCCAGGAAGAACAGAGGCTTGTGCCTACGGGACGGCGGTCACAGGCACGATCCCTGGTAATTTTTGGCTTGCGGATTCCCCTGGGGCTGTACGCCACTCCTCAGGGCGAGTACCGGGAATGGACAAAAACTACGGCTTGGAACCCCTTGGGACAAGAGCTTCCTTTGGTATGGGAAACTACCACCTATGAGCAGTTGGAAGAAACGTCCGTAGTACTGGAAGAAGACGCCTGGAAAGAAAAGGCGCTGCTGGCGTTGCGACGTGCCCAAAAGGAAGAACTTCCTCAGGGAAGCCAGGTGGTAGAAGAGGAGCTTTCCTATACGTTTGAAGAAGGAATCTGCGTTTTGCGGGCCAAGTGCCGCTGCTTGGAAGAGATCGGAATTGAGAGAAAGATTTCGGTGGAATAGTATAGGAAGGGGAATAAATTTTGGTAAAAATTCATAGAGTTTTCCCTTGAAGAATGGGCTTTCCGTGTGTTATAATAGCCCATGAAAGCGAAATGTATTTTTGCTGTTCGTGAAAACGAAAATTTTCAGGAAGCAGGAGCGTTTATTTGGAGCAGAAAATCAATCTTGACAGACTGGGCCAGGCAGAGGCCCTTTTCGGCAGCTTTGATGAAAATGTTCGGCTGATTGAGAAGGAATTCGGTGTGGCTCTTGTGGTGCGGGATTCGGAATTGAAGATCACCGGGGACGATCCGGAAGCGGTAGATAAGGCTTCCCGTACCGTGAAAAGCCTGCTGACATTAATTGGCAGTGGGGAAACCCTTACCGAACAGAATGTGCGTTATTGCATACGCATGGTGGGGGAAGACAGCGAGGATAAGGTGGCGCGCCTTGCGGGGGACTGCATCTGTATCACCAGCAAGGGAAAACCCATCAAGCCCAAAACCGTTGGCCAGCGCACCTATTGCGACAATATCAAGGAAAACACCATCACCATCGGGGTGGGGCCTGCGGGAACAGGCAAAACGTATTTGGCTGTAGCCATGGCGGTAAACGCTTTTCGGGCCCAGCAGGTGAACCGGATCATTTTGACCCGTCCCGCGGTGGAAGCCGGGGAAAAATTGGGATTCCTTCCTGGGGATTTGCAGCAGAAGGTAGATCCCTACCTGCGGCCGTTGTACGACGCCTTGTTTGACATGCTGGGCGCGGAGACGTATCAGCGCTATGTGGAGCGGGGAAACATTGAGGTGGCCCCGCTGGCCTATATGCGTGGGCGGACGCTGGACGACAGCTTTATCATTTTGGACGAGGCCCAGAATACCACAGGGGAACAGATGAAGATGTTCCTGACCCGGTTGGGGTTCAATTCCAAAATGGTGATCACTGGTGACGTGACCCAGATCGATTTGCCGGACGGGAAGCGGTCCGGTTTAAAAGAAGCGGTGCGCATCTTGAAGGGCGTAGACGATATCGCGATTTTCCGGTTTACGGAGAAAGACGTGGTGCGCCACAAGCTGGTGCAGGACATTATCAAAGCTTATGAGCGGGCCAGCCGGGCCGCGAATAAATAGAATGTACCCTCTTTCCAAATGGGTATGGAATGGATTGGGTGAAAATTTCGGGGAGACCCCACAGAAAGGAACGGTGCAGAGAATGGAAAAAATCAGAGTAATCATTTCGAATCAGCAGAAGGCGGTGAAGATCCCTACCGGTATCCGTATGCTTATCCGCCGTTGCTGCCATGCGGTACTCCAATTGGAAGGTTTTCAGGATTCCGCTGAGATCAGCGTTTCCTTTGTGGATAACGATCAGATTCAGGAAATGAACCGGCAATACCGGAATATTGACGCGCCTACGGACGTGCTTTCCTTCCCCATGGGGGAAAACGGGAACTACGACGTGAACCATGAAACAGGCGCCAAGATCTTGGGAGATATCGTCATTTCGGTGCCCAAAGCCATGGAGCAGGCCAAGACCTACGGTCACAGCTTTGAGCGGGAGATGGGTTTTTTGACAGCGCATTCCATGCTGCATCTGCTGGGCTATGACCATGAGGCCGGCGGGCTGGCCCGGGTGCGTATGCGGGAGAAGGAAGAGCAGGTTATGCGGGAGCTGGGCCTGCCTGCCAGCGCCAGTTACGCCACTACCCTTCGTGAGTAAGCAAGAAGGCCCGAAAAAGCGGCGGGTGTGGCACAGCTTTGCCGATGCGTTCCGAGGCATTGGCGACTGTATTAAATCCGAGCGGAATATGCGCATTCACCTGGTGATGTGCGTTTATGTGTTGTTTTTCGCTTCCCAGCTCTCCTTAAGCCGGGGGGAATTGGCATGCCTGCTGCTGGCCATTGGCGGGGTGATGACGGCGGAAACGCTGAACACCGCTGTGGAGAAGCTGTGTGATTTCAATCAGAAAAACTTGAACCGCTATATCCGGGTGATCAAGGATATGGCGGCGGGGGCGGTGCTCCTCAGTGCCATTGCAGCGTTGCTGGTGGGAGTGGTGGTCCTCTTCCGGCCGGAGCTTTGGCGGCTGTTGTGGGGGATCGCGGCCAATCCTGTAGAGTTGGGAGCCCTGATCCTTTCGCTGGCCGTGGCGGCGGGATTTGTGTTTCTTGGACCCCGGTGGGTGGAAGAACGGCTGGACCGGCTCCGGGGAAAATAGAGGAAAGAAAGGGGCGCTGGGGGACTCCAGGCCCGAGGGGGAGGCGCCGTGATTTCACGGGGCCCCCTTGTGTTGCGCGGAAAGGAATTTTATTTATGGAAAATATGACCCAGGAACGCTCGGCGTTTATCGCTATTGTGGGAAGGCCCAATGTGGGAAAATCCTCGGTACTGAACCGGCTGATCGGCCAGAAAATCGCCATTGTGTCCCGAAAGCCTCAGACTACCCGGACCAGGATCATGGGCGTGGTCACCAAGGGGCCGGATCAGCTGGTATTTTTGGATACGCCGGGTCTGATGAAACCGAAAAATTCCCTGGGGGACTATATGGTGAAGTCTGTGACCCGCACGGTGGACGGCGTGGACGCCTGCCTGCTTGTCACCGAGGCGGGCGCGAAGGTGTCCAAGGCGGACGAGGAATTGATCCGCCGGTTCCGGAGCGGGAAAATCCCGGCGATACTGGCCATTAACAAGGTGGATCTGCTGGAAGACAAAAGCCCGATCATGGAGCAAATCGCCCAGTATTCCGGTTTATACGATTTTCAAGCAGTGGTTCCGGTTTCGGCCATAGACGGCAGCGGCATGGACGATTTGATGGAAGAATTGAAAAAGCTTTGCTTGCCCGACGGCCATTTATTCCCGGAAGATACGCTGACCGACCAGCCGGAACGGGTCATCGCGGCGGAAATTATCCGTGAAAAAGTGTTGCGGCTGTTGGATAAAGAAGTGCCCCATGGTGTGGCGGCGGTTACGGAGCGCATGAAGGACCGGGATGGGATTCTGGATATCGACGTGACGGTCTATTGTGAAAAAAGCGGCCATAAAGGGATTTTGATCGGCAAAGGCGGGGCAATGCTGAAGAAAATTGGCGCCGCAGCCCGGCAAGATCTGGAACGCTTCTTCGATTGCAAGGTGAATTTGCAGCTTTGGGTAAAGGTGAAGGAAGATTGGCGTCAACGCCCGGAGACCTTGCAAAGTCTGGGTTTTTCGGAGAAAGATCTGGAGATGTAACGCTTCTTTTCAGGGACCTTAGCACACTTGACCCGGGAAATGTGGCGAAGGGTGTCGAACAAACAAAACTTTTCCTGTCATAGGTTGGGAAGATCCGCAAATACTCTTTTTATAGGGTCAGAAGTTCTGCTCGTTGAAAAGGGGGAAATCTTTGTGGACGTGAAACAAGCATGGGAAAGTTTTTACCGGACAGGCCGGATTGAGGATTACATCAAATATACGCAGTTGAGAAACAGCGTGGAAAATCACGTTGTGGGAGAGATGCAGGGTGCAGGTAAAGACCCAGGGGCTTATTATCAAGGAACAGACCATCGGGGAGAGCGACCGGCTGGTGACGGTTCTCACCAAAGATGAAGGCGTGGTGCGGGCGTTTGCCCGCCGTGCCAAGAATCTGAAGGATAGCAAAAACGCAGCTACCGGGCTTTTGTGTTATTCCAAATTGAAACTTTCCAAGGGGAAGGACGCCTACAACATCAATGAGGCCTTCCCCTTAGAAGTGTTTTTCGATTTGCGGAAAGACGTGACCCGGTTGGCGCTGGCCCAATATTTCTGCCAGCTAGCGGTAGAGCTTGTGCCCGAAGGGGTGGAATCCCAAGAGTACTTGCGGTTGGTGCTGAATGCGCTCCATTTTTTGTGCAAGGGCACCCGGCCCCAGCCTGTGCTGAAAGCCATTGTGGAGCTGCGCATGCTTTCCGAGGCAGGATACATGCCCAACCTGGCCTATTGCGCCCAGTGTGGGGTATATGAGTCGGAGCGCATGTATTTTAAAATCAATCGGGGAACTCTTTATTGCAAAGACTGTTACTTGGACAATGGGGATCCCTGCGCGGCGTTGTCCCCGGCGGCGCTCACTGCCATGCGGCATATCGTGTACGCTGACTTTGAGCGGATTTTTTCCTTTTCTATTCCTGAGGGAGCGCAGCAGGAACTTTCGGCAGCGTCGGAAGCGTATACGGTCACCATTTTGCAAAAGCGCCCCAAAACCCTGGATTTCTATTACAGTCTGCTTTGATAGAACTTGTAAAGGGAAATGGCTTTCAATGGATTTGAAATAAAATGGCGTAATTTAGCAAAATTTTAGAGATTGAAAAGTATAATAGCTTTACATAGGTTCTCCGACACACAAGATGTGAAATTAGAGGAAACATAGTATGGAAAAACATTACCGAGCTTTAGAGCTGGATAAAATTTTAGAAATGGTGGCTCAGGAAGCTTCCAGTGAAGACGGAGCGGAGCTTGCCCGGAAGCTGGAGCCGGTTTATACTGCGGCGGAAGTCCAATGGCTGCTGCAAGAGACAGACGCCGCCTTTGTGGCCATGGCCAAATTTGGAGCGCCCTCTTTTTACGGCATGAAGAATGTGACCAATCCGCTTCGCCGGGCTCAGGCAGGTGGCGGATTGGGCCTGCGGGAGCTGCTGGATATTGGCGCTACCTTGCGCACCATACGGGGCCTGACCCAGTGGTGGGGAAAAAGCGAAAGCGTGCGCACTGCTTTGACTGGCCGTTTTGAGGTGCTGGCCCCCAACAAGTATTTGGAAGAAAAGATTTTCACCTGTATTGTCAGCGAAGAGGAGGTGGCGGACAACGCTTCCCCGGCGCTGGCCACCATTCGCCGGAAAATCCGGGCAGCGTCCCAGCGGGTGCGGGATCAGTTGGACAAGCTGATTCACTCCCCAGCTCACCAGCGCCATTTGCAGGAGAGCATCGTGACCCAGCGCGGCGGCCGCTATGTGGTGCCGGTAAAAGCGGAGTTCCGGGGAGAAGTTCCGGGACTTGTCCACGATACCTCTTCCAGCGGCGCCACTGTATTTGTGGAACCCATGAGCGTGGTGGAAGCCAACAACGAGATCCGGGTGCTGCGTTCGGACGAGCAGGAAGAAATCACCCGTATTTTGCTGGAGCTTTCCGGAGAGGCCGGGTCCTTCGCCGATTCCATCATTGAAAGCTACCGCTACGCGGTGGAGCTGGACTTGATTTTCGCCAAGGCCCAGGTGGCCTACCGTATGAAAGCAGTGGTTCCCCAGGTGGGAGAGGACGGCAAAATCGTCCTGCACAGTGCAAGGCACCCGTTGATTCCCAAAGAACAAGTGGTGGCTACGGATATCACCTTGGGGGTGGATTTTGACACCCTGATTATCACAGGCCCCAACACAGGCGGCAAGACCGTGGCGCTGAAAACCATCGGCCTGTTGACGCTGATGGCCATGTGCGGCTTGATGCTGCCGGTGGGGGAAGGCAGCCGGGTGTCGGTATTCCGGCATATCTTGGCGGATATTGGGGACGAGCAGAGCATTGAGCAGTCTTTGTCCACATTTTCTTCCCATATGGTGAACATTATTGGGATTTTCCAGGTGGCAGACAACAGAAGTCTGATTCTTTTGGACGAGCTTGGGGCAGGAACGGACCCGATCGAAGGTGCGGCGCTGGCAGAGGCCATTATTGAAGAATTGCGCAACCGTGGGGCACGGCTGGCCTGTACCACCCATTACGCGGAGCTGAAAGCTTACGCCATTCAAACGGCTGGGGTGGAAAATGGCTGCTGCGAGTTTGACGTGGCCACTTTGCGGCCTACTTACCGGCTGTTGATCGGCGTACCCGGAAAGTCCAATGCATTTGCCATTTCCCAGCGCCTGGGAATTTCGGAGCACATCGTGGAGCGGGCCAGGGAACTGGTGAGCCAAGAAAGCAACGCTTTCGAGCAGGTGGTAGGCCGGTTAGAGGAAGACAGGCGAAAGATGGAAGACGAGCTGGAAACCCTGCGAGCTTCCGCCGCCCAGGCCAAGCGAAGCGCCCAAGAGGCGGACCGCTTGAAAGAGGAAGCAGAGCAGCAAGCGAAGAAGGAAGTGGAGCGCGCCCGGCAGGAAGCAGCCCAGATTGTCCAGAAAACCCGCGCCAGAGCCGACGCTTTGGTGAATGAGCTGGAAGAGCTGCGCCGGCAGAAGAATAAAGCGTTGTCCGCGGAGCAAAAGGCTAAGCTGCGTTCCGGCATGAAGGAGCTGGAAGGACTGTCCGACCCGGTGCGGGAGCGCCGTGACGACCAGTATGTACTGCCCCGTCCTTTGGTGCCGGGGGACAGCGTGCTGATCTACGACATTGACAAAGACGCCACGGTGCTAGAGGCTCCCAAGGATGGGTTTGTGCTGGTGCAGGCGGGGATTATCAAGACCAGGGTACCCCTGTCCAATATCCGGCTGCTGTCCAAGCGGCAGCTGAAAAAGAAGCAGCCGGGACGTACGGTGACGAAATCGGTTTCCACGCCGGAAGCTGCATCCAGTCTGGATTTGCGGGGTCAGACGGTGGAAGAGGCGTTGATGGAAGTGGACGCTTTTCTGGAC
>DXXH01000082.1:6091-10960 GCA_019416395.1 Clostridiales bacterium | reverse complement strand
TCCCATGGTAGTTTCGCCTCTTTTGAAACTTTAACTATATTTAGGATAATCTTTTATTTTATTAAAGTCAATAGTAAAAATAAATTTTTATATTTTTGTAAGAAAGGCTGTTCCACCCTCTGGGAAAATATCTGGGAGAGGGTTGACATACACATGGAGAAGAGGTCGCGCAAAACCGTTGTGGGGAGGGGCAGCTGTATGGGTCAAGGACGGAAAACAGGCGGACAGGGAAGACGCCGCCAGAGCTTTTTGCGAGGGGCGTTGGTGCTTACCGCTGGAATGGCGGTCGTCAAGGTGCTGGGAGCGTTGTTCAAAGTGCCGTTGACTTACGTGATTGGGGAATATGGTATAGGATTGTTCAATGTGGCCTATCATTTCTATGGGCCGGTATTCAGCCTGGCTACAGCGGGATTTCCCATAGCCGTGTCCCGGCTTGTGTCGGAAAACAGCTCTTTGGGGCGCTGGAATGACGTCCGGCAAGTCAAGCGTGTAGCGATGCCCATGTTTTTGACCATAGGTGCCTGTGGTATGGTGGCTATGACACTTTTAGCGCCTCTGTATTGTCACTGGGTTACAGGGGCAGCCTATGCGTTAGCGCCTATGCTGGCACTGGCCCCGGCGATTCTTCTGGCTTGCGCGGCGTCTGTGTACCGGGGATATTATGAGGGCCTGGGAAACATGTTTCCCACAGCAGTGTCCCAAATATTGGAAGCAGCGGTGAAACTCGGACTGGGGTTGGCCGTTGCCGGTGCGGTAGTGTCTTTTGCCAAAGAGGAATACGCCGCTCACGGGACTGTGTTGGGGATTTCCCCTTCCGATGGGGACCAGGCCATGTTTCTCACACTATCCCTGGGAGCTGCCGGCGCGGTGCTTGGGGTAACTGTAGGTTCTTTGCTTTCCCTGGCCTATTTGGCGTTGCGGTACCACTTTCATGGGGACGGTACCGTGCCCAGGCTTTACCGCCAGTCTCCCCAGTGCAGGAATCCCAAAGAGACCAGAAAGCGTCTTTGGACCATCACCCTTCCCATTGCATTGGGGTCTCTGGCCACCAACGTAGCGGGCCTGATCGACGCAACCTTTCTGCAAAGCAGGATTGGCGATGTGCTGCGGCAATCTCCCCAACGGCTGTTAGCCGTCTACGAAGGACGGATGCCGGCAGCCTATGGAGAGAACCCTGAGACGATTCCCACCTATCTGTACGGGTGCTACACTTTGGCCATGACAGTGTATTTGTTGGTGCCTGGCATTACCCAAGCCTTTGGAACAAGCGCCCTGCCAAGTGTTACTGGGGCCTGGGCCAGAGGCAATAAAAGGGAGCTCAGAGCCCGTATGGAAACTGTTGTGCGGATTACCGCCATGTTTTGCTTTCCGGCGGGAATCGGTGTTTCCGTTCTGGCGGAACCCATTACCCGCCTGTTATACGGTCAGGGAGAGTCCACCCAGGTGATTTCCCAGTCATTGGCGCTGCTGGGAGTGGCATCGCTGGCGGCTGCCATGAATGGTCCCCTTTCCAGTATGCTTCAAGCAGTGGGCAGGGCAGATCTGCCGGTAAAACTGCTGTTTGCCGCTATGGCCATCAAGCTGGGTGCAAATTGGATTCTTTGCGGCGTGCCGGAAATCAACATCTTAGGGGCGGCTATGGGCACGTTTTTATGCTACTTGTTTTTGGTGGTGTCCCAGTTCTGGTGTTTGCGAAGGGCGGCGGGAGTGTCCCTTTCCACATGGGGGATCTTTTTTCGTCCGCTGGCCTGCGCGTTGTTGTGCGGCGCCGGAGCTGGATTGGTCTATAACTTGCTGGAGCCGCTGCTTTCCTGGGGAAGGGCCGGGGAGGCTGTGGCGTTGGCGATTGCCACATTGTTTGGAGGTGTTATTTATTTCGCAGGATTGCTGTTGCTTCGGGGAATCCGGAAAAGCGATCTGCAATCCTTGCCAAAAGGACAAAAAATTGCAAAAACGCTTGAAAAACAGGGTTGGATATGATATCATTGCAAATGCTATAGACTTTCGGCGGGGAAATCGCCGGAGCACTGGGCTCCAGCGGCTTGTCCTTTAAGTTATCGTAAGGAAAGAACCCTGCGCCGCAGAATTTTTTTTGGAGGTAGTCCCACAATGAATAAGTCTGAATTGATCGCCGAAGTTGCCGCTAAGGCTGAAATTACCAAGAAAGACGCTGACGCTGCCGTTACCGCAGTGATTGATGCCATTACCGAATCTTTGAAGAAAGGCGACAAGGTACAGCTGGTTGGCTTTGGCACTTTTGAAGTGCGGGAGCGTGGAGCACGCACCGGCCGGGATCCTCGTACCAACAAGGAGATCCAGATTCCTGCTTCCAAGGCGCCCGCTTTCAAAGCTGGCAAGGCGCTGAAGGATACCGTCAACAGCAAGTAAGTATGTGGCGTATGGGCGGGCTCGGAGCGTTTCCGGGCCCGTTTTTTCATGGGCTGAAATCATCTGATCTGCATGGAGGGCTTTATGCGACTGGATAAATATTTGAAAATTTCCCGCTTGATCAAGCGCCGCACAGTGGCCAACGAGGCCTGCGACGCGGGGCGGGTATTGGTAAACGGGAAACAGGCCCGTGCCTCTTATGACGTTAAACCTGGAGATATGCTGGAGATCCAGCTGGGCGAGCGCGTTCTGAAAGCGGAAGTGCTGTCCGTGGTGGAATATGCCAAAAAAGAACAGGCGTCTGACCTGTACCGCATGATCGAGGAATAACCGGAAAAGCCGGCGCATACACATACCCATAAGAAACAAAAGGGGTATGGAACATGGCAGAAGCGCAAAAACCGCAGCGTCGGCACAATTTACAGCTTGAAGACCGTGGAATCCTGCGGGCCACAGGCATCGTCCGGGTGGATTCGTTCAGTGAGGAGCTGATTACCGCCCAGACAGACATGGGACAGTTGAATATCAAAGGGGAAGGCCTGCACATCGAGAGCCTGGATTCCGATTCCGGGGATTTGTTGGCCAAAGGGAAGGTGATTGCACTTTCCTATACGGAAAGCGGTCCGGCCCTTTCCTTTTTTGGCAGGCTGTTCAAATGAGCGGGCAGGGAGTAGCTGTTCTGTTTTTCTGCCTGGCGACGGGGGCGGCCCTGGGCTGCCTCTTTTTGCTGTTCCGGGGGTTTTCCGCCCTGGTAGGTTTCCGAAAATGGGGCACAGCGTTTGTGGACCTGATTTTCTGCTGCTTGTGCGGGGCGGTTGTATTCCTGTGCGCTTTGGCGGTAGACAAGGGCAGATTGCGGCTGTACCAGGCTGGATTGCAAGCTTTGGGAGCATGGGCGGTTGTGGCAGCCCTGGGGCCGTGGCTGGGGAAGAGCGTGGAAGGCCTGAAACGTTTTTTTTGGAAGGTTTCGGCAATTCTGGCCAGAAGAATGGGCTTCCTGCGGGGGCTTTTTACAAGAGGTAAAGATACCCGGGGGAAGCGGGGGAAAAAAACCGGAAAAAAGCCGAAAAAACAGCGAAAAAAGACTTGAAAAATTTATGTATACCAGGTTATAATAGAAGGCACTATAGGGAGTCCTTTTGGAGCTGGAATTTCTTAAGATAGGAGGGTGACTTCTTGCGTGAGCTGAAGATGGAAAAGTACAAAGGAAGTTTCCTCTTGAAATTCGCGGTGCTCTGTTTTGCGGTGTTTATTTTGGTGTCTTTGATCGGACAGCAGCTTCAGATCAGCGAGAAGCGAGAGGAACTGCAGACGTTGCAGGAGCAGCTGGACACACAGAATACCCGGAATGAAGAGATCAAAAACTCCCTGGAAAACAGCGGCGACCTGGCGGAATATGCCGAGCGGAGAGCCCGCAGCGAATTGGATTACGCCAAGCCCGGGGAACGGGTTTTCGTGGACGTGGGCGGCAGCAGCGGCAGTTGAGTCTCTAGCCGTAGTATTTTATATCCGGCGCGGCCGAGGAGGAATTTGCTTAATTATGCAGCTTGAGGTTGGAGAAATTTATGAGGGAAAGGTGACCGGGATCACCAAGTTTGGCGCGTTTGTCAGTTTTGAGGGCGGTCAGACTGGAATGGTACACATTTCGGAAGTGGCCCCCACCTTTGTCACAGAGATCCGGGACTTTGTCACAGAAGGGCAGACAGTGAAGGTAAAGGTGCTTTCCATCAGCGAGGAAGGAAAAATCAGTCTTTCCATGAAGAAAGCATTGCCGGAAGATCAGCAGCGCAAGCCGTCCCGCCGGTTTGACGGTCCCCGTAAAGACGGCGGCCGCCGAGAGGGTGGGAACCGTCGTGAAGGCGGTCATGCGCCCCGCCAGCCTAGACCGGCGCCGCAGCCGGGACCAGCGCGGCCTGGAGATTTTGAATGGCAAAGCCGCCGGAATGACACCGGTACCTTTGAAGAGATGATGAGCCGCTTTAAGCAGACCAGTGACGAGAAGATGTCCGACCTGAAGCGGGGCAATGAGACCCGCCGCGGGTATTCCCGCCGGGGCCAGCAGAAATAAATCCATAGGAAGAGCCCATTCCGGGCTCTTTTTTTGGCTTCTACCAGGAAGCGAATAGAAAGGAAGTCGCGCCATGAGAGAAATCACCGCACAGGAGATCACAGCCGCCATTAAGGACTTGTGCATTGACGCCAACCGGGTGCTGCCCGGGGATTTGGAAACGTTGATACAAACCCGTTCCACCCAGGAAGAAGACGGGACAGCCCGTTCGATTTTGTGTGATCTTTGCCGCAATTTAGATGCCGCCCGAGAGATGGAAATTCCCATTTGCCAGGATACTGGAATGGCGGTAGTCTTTGCCGAAGTGGGGCAGGAGCTGCATATTCAGGGCGATTTTGAGGAAGCTGTTAATGAAGGTGTCCGCCAGGGCTATGTGGAAGGACTGCTCCGGTGCTCTGTAGTGGGGGATCCTG
>DXXH01000082.1:813-6081 GCA_019416395.1 Clostridiales bacterium | reverse complement strand
CACCTGCCATTCTCCACACCAGATTGGTGCCTGGGGACAAGCTTACCCTGACGGTGGCCCCCAAGGGGTTTGGCAGTGAGAATATGAGCCGTTTGAAGATGCTCACCCCCGCCGCGAAAGAGGAAGATTTGATCGCTTTTGTGAAGGAGACTGTGGAGCTGGCAGGAAGCAATCCGTGCCCACCGGTCGTGTTGGGAGTGGGCATTGGCGGCGATTTTGAGCTTTGCGCCTACCTGGCGAAAAAGGCGCTGTGCCGCAGTGTGTCCCAGCGCAATCCGGATCCGTTTTACGCACAGCTGGAGGAGCGTATGCTGCAAGCAGCCAACGAAACCGGTGTAGGTCCCCAAGGATTTGGGGGGCAGACTACAGCCTTGGCAGTCAATATTGAGGCATATCCCACTCACATTGCGGGACTGCCTATTGCTGTCAATGTGGGGTGTCACGTAACACGGCACAAGACCGTGGTGCTGTAAGGATTTCTTCAAGAGTGACACAAGATTCGTTTATGCATATTGCAATAATTTAGATAATGTGCTACAATGAGGACAGGAAAGCAGGAAGCTTTCTCAGAGTGGAACAAGGCTTCCGGCCTTTCCAAAAATCTGACGAAAGGAAAGTTTGCCTGTCCTGTGGGGAGTATGGACCAGGCAGACGGGTGCATGGCATGAAAATCACCATTGTCGGAAGAAAAGTGAACCTGCGCAACAATTTTAAAGAGCTGGCCGAGCGCAAGCTTTCAAAATTTGATCGTATTTTTGACGAAGATGCGGAAGCCACCGTCACCGTGACGGTGGAGCGCAACCGTCAGACGGTGGAAATCACCATTAAACAGCGGGGAATGATCTACCGCGCGGAAGAGACGGCCATGGAAATGAACGACGCCCTGGACGAAGTGATTTCCGCTTTAGGACGGCAGATCCGCCGGAATAAGACCAGACTGGAGAAGGCCAAGAAGGTCAACCCCGACATCGATTTCCCGGACGCCCTTTACGACGAGCCTGACGAGGAGATCCATGTGGTGCGTACCAAGAGCTTCTTTGTCAAGGTGATGACGCCTGAGGAAGCAATTTTGCAGATGAATATGCTGGATCACCAGTTCTTTATGTTCCGGGACGATGCATCTGGTGAAATCAATGTGGTGTACCGTCGCAAAGACGGGGACTATGGTTTGCTGGTGCCGGAAGGCAAATAAAAGGAATACGCAATGCGGAGGGGACCCGCCAGGGCCCCCTCTTTTTGTGGGATAAAGCAGGGGCAGATAGTGAGGTCCCGCTTTGCCAAAAATCATAAGAAGTTTAATGATAGATAGACGGCCTGGTTGCCGCGAAAGGGGAAAGTATGGGCGAGAAAATGACATTTTGCGTGCCTTGTCTGTTTGGCGTGGAAAGCCTGATAGCCCAGGAGCTGAAGGATATGGAACTGGACAATGTCCGGGCGGAGAATGGACGTGTGTTATTTTCCGGGGGCTGGGAAAGTATGGTTCGGGCCAATTTGAATAGCCGCTTTGGAGAGCGTGTTCTCTTGCTGCTGGGGACCTTTCCCGCTTACTCCTTCGATGATCTATTTCAAGGCGTGAAAGCCCTTCCCTGGGAAGAATTCCTTGGAAAAGAGGACGCTTTTCCCGTGACAGGCAGCAGTCTTTCCAGCCAGTTGCACAGTGTTCCCACTTGCCAGGGTATGGTAAAAAAGGCGGTGGTAGAGCGGTTAAAGGAACATTATGGATTGTCCTGGTTTCCAGAATCCGGTTCGCTGCACAAGATCCGGTTCCGGATTCTCAAAGACCAGGTCAGCGTGATGATGGATACCAGTGGGGAAGGACTCCATAAGCGTGGTTACCGGGCGGTGTCCAATGACGCGCCTCTGAAGGAAACACTGGGGGCCAGCCTGTTAAAGCTTAGCCGCCTGCGTTCTGACGGCCATTTGATCGATCCCTTTTGCGGTTCGGGCACATTGCTGGTAGAGGCCGCCATGATGGCTTCCCACATCGCTCCCGGTTTGCAGAGGAGCTTCACCGCGGAGACCTGGAGTAATGTCGGCCCTAAGCTGTGGAAGCAGGAGCGGGAACGGGCCCGGTCCCTGGAACGCCGGGACACTGGTTTCCGAGCGGAAGGGTTTGATATTGACCCGGCGGCAGTGGAACTGTCCTTGGCCAACGCCAAAAAGGCGGGAGTGGAAAAGGCGGTTTCCGCCAGTGTCCGGGATATTCGGAACTTCACCCAGGACGATATTTACGGATGTGTGGTGTGCAATCCCCCCTATGGAGAACGCCTGTTGGACATTCAGCAGGCGGAAGAGCTTTATCAAGTGATGGGCCAGGTGTTCCGTCCCAAGCGGGGGTGGAGTTTTGGCGTGATCACACCGGACACGGAATTTGAGAACTTGTTTGGACGCAAGGCGGATAAACGGCGGAAGCTGTATAACGGTATGATCCAGTGCCAGTATTACCAGTATTTCAAAGGGGAGGGACAATCCCATGGGGCTGCTGGGAAAGCTTCGCGGTGAGATGGAGACACCCAGATTGGTGCTGCGTCACTGGCGCATATCGGATTATGAAGATTTTCTCAGTTTTGCAGCAGATCCCAAGGTGATGCTGGCATCCGGGGCCCAACCCGCCCGGAATCCGGAAGAAGGGGAAACCTTTTTTCGCCGTGCTATGTGGGACAGCGGCTGTTACGCCATTGTCTTGAAGCAAACAGGCCATGCAGTGGGGAAGATCAAATTCCAGAAAGACATTCGCCGGTATAAGGTCAATAGCTTGTCTATCGGTTATGAATTGGCCCGGGATTATTGGGGAAACGGCTATATGCCGGAAGCTCTTCGGGCTATGATTGTCTATGGGTTTGAGCGAAAAAAGGTCGATGTGTTGGCTATAGGCCATTTTGCTGGAAATGATAGGTCTCAAAGAGTGATCGAGAAATGCGGATTTCAATATGAAGGCACCATTCTCCGGGCGTATCAGCGGTTCGATGGCCAAGTGTTTGACGATGTGTGTTATTCTATTTTGCGGGAAGACTATATTGCACACCCGGAGCGGTACCGGGAACCATAGCAAAAAGGACACCTAAGACAGCCTTAGATGTCCTTTTTCGTTTGTTTGGAGACGCTTTTCGAACGGAATCGAAGGAACAATCCCACGGAAAGCAGCGCTACCAGGAATTCAGTTGCAGGGAAAGCGCACCAGATGCCGGTCATTTTCCAAAGTAGGGAAAAGGCCACTGCCAGGGGAAGAATCAGGAAAAATCCCCTGAGAAGGGAAATGATGTGGGCAGGCAGCGGGCGTTCCGTGGAAGTGAAAAACATGGAAAGCACCACGTTAAACCCAGCAAAGGGGCAGGCGATGAAATAGAGCTTTAGTCCCTGGGTGGCGATTTCCTGGAGTGTTGGGTTCCCTTCGCTGTTAAATGCCGCAGCGATCTGAGGGGCAAACAGCAGCACTCCCCCGTAAATGAGAACGGATAAGCCCAACATGGAGATCATGGCGTAACGGAGAATGGAAAACAACGTCTTCTTATTTTCTCTGCCGTAATCCCGGCTGAGAATGGGCTGGATCCCTTGGGCAATCCCGGTATAAATGGCGATGACCACCAGGGACAGGTTGGCGATTACCCCGTAGGCTGCCACGCCTACAGTGCCTTCCAAATTCAGGATCAAGGCGTTAAACACAATGATTACAATCCCGGAAGAAAGTTCGGTAATCAGGGAAGGAACCCCGCTGGAGAGAATCCGGCCCATAAGGCGGGCTTTTGGCTTGCAGCGGACCGGTTGAAATTGATTCTTCCGCCGGAAAAAGTGTGGGGAGAGAATTGCCATGCTGATGATCGGGGCCACTCCTGTGGCGAAGGCGGCACCGAAAATCCCCATGGCGCAGGGGAAAATGAAAACCCAGTCCAGAAGAACGTTGGAAAGGCTTCCCCCTACCATGGCGGCCATGGAAAGATGGGGGGCCCCATCATTTCTCACAAAGCACAACAGAATATTGTTTGCCAGGAACGCTGGGGAGAAAAGCAACACCACCCGGAGATAGAGAGTTGTCATCTGAAGGACCGTACCCTGGGCACCAAACAGCCGGGCAATGGTCCCCGGGAAAAATAAGCCTATCAAGAAGAAGCACAAGGCGGGAATCACCGCCAGATAGAGAACGTTTGTGAAAGCCCGGTTGGCTTCCTCGTGGGAATTTTGGCTTTTCAAAATGGAGTACCGGGTGCCGCCGCCCATACCGATCATCAAGCCGCTTCCGTTGATAAAGCTGTAAATGGGGATTGCCAAATTTAGTGCAGCCAATCCACAGCGCCAAGTCCCAGGGAAATGAAAAAGGTGTCGGCCAAGATATAGCAGGAAAGCCCCAACATACCCAGCACGTTCAAGGAGGCATAGCGGGCGAATTCCCGGAATGTGGACGTGTTCATGGATTCATACCGCCTTTAGCGAGTTCTTTCGCTTCCTTTCCGGTCAAGAATTGAATTTCCATTTCCAGTACGCACAGGGAATTCCATTCCTGAGCAAAAACCTTTTCCCGGTGGCTGGGAGAATCCTCCGGGGCATATTTTATTGCCAGCTTTTCCAAAGCCTGCCGCATTTCTTCTTGGGAGCTTAGGATCTTCACTTTGCCAAAGGCAATCACGCTGCGGAAATAGGTGGTATAGCTTTCGGGGACCACCAGATCTTGGTCAATGACGCAGAATGAGGCTTTACAATCCCGGAGAATGGCGTCTATTTTGTGACCTTCTTTGGCACAGTGAAAGTAGAGCTTTTGTCCGTCGTAGGCATAGCTCAGCGGAACACCGTAGGGGTAGCCGTCATCTCCCAGCAGGGACAATACGCCCGATGTTCCACGGAATAAAATGGCTCTGGATTCTTCTTCAGAAAGCTGTTGTTTGAATCTTCGTAAATTTCGAAACATGGAAAATCCTCCTCCAAACCCGTTGCCGGACTAAAAAAAGCCTTGGCATTTCGTATCTCCAATCATGGCCTACGGATACGAAACCCAATGCAAAACCCACCCGGCGGCGGGCAACTCTGTATTTGATTATGTGGTGATTCTACCACAGGCCTGTACCGATGTCAAGAGGGGAGTGTGTGAGAACTTGTGGTCTCTTACTAGCGTGGCCGTGGGTTGGCGGTTTATGCTTCCGGAAATCAGGTATTTTTTCCGCACGTGGGGCAGCCGTAGAAAAAAGGTGGGATAAAACTCCCACCTTTTCTTTCAAACTGGTTTGATTATCGGTTGTTCAATTCTGCGTATTGGAGCATGTTTCTGCACAGCCAAAG
>DXXH01000082.1:0-803 GCA_019416395.1 Clostridiales bacterium | reverse complement strand
GTACCAATACGGCGATCACCACATTGACAGCCGCCATACCTGCAAAGGCAGCTTCCACTTCCAACGCCGGAATTACTATGGCCAGGACAACAGCAACTGCAATTCCAGGAACTGCCATCAGCAGTAGGGCTAGGAAATAAAACAGGAAGATCAATGTCTTACTGCTCACTGTGCCGAATACCCGTTCAACCAGCACATTTCCAGCGGTAAACAGAAGGGCAAAGGTTACCCGAGCCACCACACAAAGTGCGGTGACCAGA
Source organism: Clostridiales bacterium (assembly GCA_019416395.1). Lineage (GTDB taxonomy): Bacteria > Bacillota > Clostridia > Oscillospirales > Acutalibacteraceae > Acutalibacter. The sequence goes on along the minus strand of DXXH01000082.1, from coordinate 543 downwards.
GGGGAAGCGCCCAGAATAAAGCCTACAATGACAAAGATGATGATGGCTTCCCACAGGTCGGTAATCAGGCTTTCCTTGATGGCATAAAGCAGCTTTTTCAAGGGTGGCTCCGGGATCAAATAAATGTAAGGTTTTACCAGCTCCCTGTTGAAACGCCCCATGGCCACGGAGAATAGCTGCATGTAAGTTGCGAAGGAAAACACCGCCACAATACCGCCGTCCCGCATAAAAAAGGAAAAAATGATAATGATGGCGGCGAAGATCAAGGAAGCGTTGGAGAAGAAAAATACTCCGGCCCGGCGGTTTTCCAGCTGGTGTTTATAATAGATGGCACTGGCTCCCCAGCCTTTTCTCAGGCCGGTTTTTCCCAACCGGACATTTTTGGGTACAACTTCATTCAACTGCCCTTCTTTTTGGGCAGTGATTGCCGATTGGGCGGTTTCGGCGGTTTGCAGAACGTCTTCATAATAGTTGTTTTTGCAGGTGAGGATCAGACCAAGCAGCACCCCAAAGGCAGCAACAAGCATTCCACCGAAAAGACCG
>DXXH01000081.1 GCA_019416395.1 Clostridiales bacterium | reverse complement strand
TCATACAGCACTGTGCCGGCAGTTTTGTCCAACATTGCCGGTTTCACTGGCTGGCGGCGTTCCACCGCGGGGGCTGCCGGAGCAGCAGGGGCCGGGGCAGGGGAAATCCAAGCGCCGTGACGGGGCCGTTGAGAACCGGTGGATTTCCCACCAGTTTTGGACCGGAATGCAGGCGCGTTTTTCCCTGCGGCGTGGCAAGGACCCTTGGACCGTTCCCGCTGAGGAAGGGCGCGTTCCACAGAAGGCTGTTCCGCTTTTTGAGGAGACGGCGCGGCCTTTTGAGGAGAAGGCGTTTTGGATTCGGTGGGAACCGGCTGGACCGCAGGGGATTCCTGGGGTGCGGCCTGTTCCGCTTTCTTGTTTTTGCCCACATGGAAATCCTCGGGAGCGATCATATCGGCAGGCAGGGTGGGACCCTCTTCCTTGGGCACCTGGGCTTCCAAAAGCTGGCCGTCCCGGATATGGAGCACCCGCTGGGCGTGAGCGGCGATTTCCGGCTCGTGGGTGATCATCACAATGGTCACGCCTTCTTCGTTGAGCTTCTGGAAAATCTCCATGATCTGCTCGCCGGATTTGGTGTCCAAAGCACCGGTAGGCTCGTCGGCCAAGAGGACTTTGGGGTTATTCACAATGGCCCGGGCGATCGCCACCCGCTGGCATTGACCGCCGGACAACTGGGTAGGCTTGAAGCTCACCCGGTCGCCTAAGCCCACGCGCTCCAAAGCTTTGCGGGCGATTTCTAAACGTTCTTTTCGACGCACTCCGGCGTAAAGCAAGGGAAGCGCCACATTTTCCAGAGCGGATTGCCGTGACAGCAGGTAAAAGCTCTGGAACACAAACCCGATGCTGCGCAGGCGTACATCGGACATTTTGGAATCGCTGTTTTGTGCGATATCCTTGCCCTCTAGGAAATATTCCCCAGAGGTGGGGCTGTCCAAGCAGCCGATAATGTTCATCAGGGTGGTTTTACCAGAGCCGGAAGGTCCCATGATGGCCACATATTCCCCTTGTTCTACGGAAAGGGAAATATCCTTCAGCACCGGCACGTCCAGTTTGCCCTGATTGTAGGTTTTACAAATGTTTCTCAGCTCTAGCATCATCGCGCCAGGCCCTCCATGGGGGAGCTTTCCAGACTGTCGCCAGTTGCGCCCTCTCCATCTTCCGAATTGTCTTCTACTCCAGAGACAGCGCCGTCCGCTTCTTCCACGCCGCCTTCGGGCATCACAACCATGCCATCGTCAACCATGCCCCCATCTACAGTACCGCCGTCCACAACACCGCCGTCAATGGTACCGCTGTCTGACATGCCGTCGTCTACTGTAGGATCTTCCACAGGAACCTGGGTGATATCCGAAGTGGTGGGCATACCCTCTTGCAGGTCGTCTTGGGGATAGGCGATGTAGTCTTTCTCGGTTACGCCGCTTTGGATCTCGTACCGGTCATTGCTGGAATCGTAATCCCCCAGAATAACCGTGCGTTTTTCCAGGGTGTTTTTCTCGCTTTGGGCCCAGACGTAGCTGCCGTCCTCATCATGGGCGATATAAAACGCGGGCAGCCACAAACCGCTTGGCATAGCGTCCATGCCAAGATCCGGCTGAATATACACATGCTGGCCCAGGATCAGTCCTTGGGGATCGGAAAGGGTCACATAAAAATTGTACTTGGAGCTTTGCTGGCCGCTTTCCATGCCGCTGTAGTACATCATGTTGTTATTGTTGTCCTGGGCAGGTTCTGTCTCGATGGTGTCAACTACCCCGGACCATACCGCGGTATCGTCCACCCGGGAATGCACGGTCACCGCTTGTCCCTGGTAAAGGGAGCCGATATTCAATTCCGAGATCGTGCCTTTGATCCGGAATTCCGCGGAAGACAAAATGCTGATAAAGGGCTTCTGTTGGCCGGAAGCGTCTGTAGATGGGGTGGAGTTGACTTCTTTGACAGTGCCCGCCACCTCACTGTAGACTTCGGCGTTGTTCAAGGAGTCCTGCAACTTGTTGATTTCCTGCTGCTTTGTATCGCTGTTGTATTCCTCGGTTTTGATTTGGAGCTCTACAGCTTGGATCTGTACCGTATAGGAATACTGTTCGTCCTTGCTGGCCTTTTTCTTTTCGGCTTCCAAGTCGCTCTTTTGGTTTTTCAACGTGGTAAGCGTATTGGAGATACTTTCCAAGTCCAGCTTAGATTGTTCCAGCTGCATCTGCATTTCCTGGGTGTCATAGCGGAACAGAGCGTCGCCAGGGGTAACCTGATCCCCTTCGGTCACATAGATTTCCGCCACCGTTTTACTCTCGTCTTTTTGAATGGTATAGGTTTCCTGAGGCTCTACCACACCGGAAAAACGAGGGGTATCCCCGGTGTTCAGCCCAGCGATATCCGCTACGGACTCTACGTAAACAGGGGCAGCCCCAGCGGCTCCCCACAAGTTACGCAGCCAGAAAAACCACAGGCAGACAGCCACTACGACCAGGACCAACAAGCAGGTTAAAACGATCCACAGAGGTTTTTTAGATTTATGTTTCATAGCCAAAAGCTCCTTAAATCATCATCAGTGAACATTCCCCCTTATTATACAAGAAAAAGGGGTTCTTGGCAACGGAAAAATCCGGTTATCCCGTGTGTTTTACAGAAGGATTTTCCCAGTTGTATCGCCCTTCCCCTTGACATTTCCAGGCTCTCCCATTTATAGTAGAAAGAAACGCTCGAAAAGGAGAATCAGCCATGAAACAGATCGCCAAAGACATTGGAGAATTGGTGGGGAATACGCCCCTGCTGGAAGCGTCCCGTTTTGGTAAAGCCCGTGGCCTTTCCAGCCGGGTTTTGGCAAAGCTGGAGTATTTGAATCCGGCAGGAAGCGTCAAGGACCGGGTGGCCCTCAGTATGATCCGCACGGCTGAGGAGCGGGGGAAACTGGCGCCCGGCGCTACCATTATCGAGCCCACCTCTGGAAACACGGGGATTGGCTTAGCGGCGCTGGGAACCGCCTGGGGTTACCGGGTGATTCTGACCATGCCGGAAACCATGAGCAAAGAGCGCCGTGACCTGCTGAAAGCGTATGGCGCGGAGATCGTCCTGACAGAAGGGGCGAAAGGTATGTCTGGAGCCATTGAAAAAGCGGGGGAAATGGCCGATTCCATTCCCGGAAGCTTTGTGCCGGGTCAGTTTGAGAATCCGGCCAATCCCCAAGCTCACTATGAAACCACCGGCCCGGAGATTTGGGAACAGACGGAAGGCAAGGTGGATATTTTTGTGGCGGGGACCGGCACTGGGGGAACCCTCACCGGGACAGGCCGTTATCTTCGGGAGAAAAATCCGGAAATCCAGCTTGTGGGCGTGGAGCCTGCCGGATCGCCGGTGCTGACCCAGGGGAAAAGCGGTCCTCATGGCCTGCAAGGTATGGGAGCGGGATTTATCCCCAAGGTGTTGGATACCACCTTGTACAATGAGGTGCTGGCCTGCACAGAAGAGCAGGCTTACCAGGCAGCCCGGGATTTTGCCCGGAAGGAAGGCATTCTGGTGGGGATTTCCTCAGGAGCAGCTTTGTGGGCGGCGGGGGAAATCGCTTCCCGGCCGGAAAACGCGGGAAAGACTCTGGTAGTGCTTTTGCCGGACACAGGGGACAGGTACTTGTCCACACCCTTGTTCCAGGAGTAAGCGTTCAACGTGTTGTGGCTTGTCCCGGAACATAGTTTGTGCTATCATAAGCCGGTAAAACCAGGATAAGGAGAACAGTATGGGAAAAAAATTCTACGCTGTGAAAAATGGCAGAGATGGCGATGGTATCTATGATTCTTGGGACGTCTGCAAGGCTCAGGTGCACGGGGTGAAATCAGTGGTGTACAAGGGATTCCCCACCCGTGAAGAGGCGGAAAACTTTCTGCGGAAAGCTGCCGCTTCTACCAGTGAAGAAGATTTGACTGAGAAAAACCCGGAGAAATCGGGAGTGGCCGTGGCCTATGTGGACGGGAGTTTTTCGGCGCAGACAAAGGAATTTGCCTGTGGAGCGGTGCTGTTCTGGAACGGGGAACAGGTGCTTTTTTCCAAGAAATATTCTGATCCCGACCTGTGTGAGATGCACAATGTGGCGGGAGAGATCATGGGTGCTGTGGCAGTGATCCATTACTGTTTGGAGGAGGGAATCCCCGCCTTGGAAATCCACCACGATTATGAAGGCGTGGGAAAATGGGCCACCGGTTTGTGGAAAGCCAATAAGCGGGGAACCCAGGCGTATGCTGAGCTGTGCCGGAAAGCCATGGAGCGTCTGAAGCTTACATTCGTCAAGGTGAAAGGCCATTCGGGCAACCAATGGAATGACCTGGCTGACCAGCTGGCCAGACGGGCTTTGGGAAAGGAAAAATCCGCCAAGTAATCAAAGCTTTGGGGTGTTCTGGAATTTTAGAAGAAGCATTTGCCCATGCAAAAAGCGGGTACGGAAATTTCCGTACCCGCTTTTTTACGGTATGGTATAGGTTAGCAGTTTTCTTTGACGGCTTTTTCCAAGCGCTCCAAAGCGGCTTTCAGAACCCACTGGGGACAGGCCAGATTTACCCGCTCGAAACCTACGCCTTCTTCTCCGAACACATAGCCTTCGTCCAGGAACAGCTGAGCTTTTGTCACCATCAGGTCTTCCAGCTCTTCCTTGGTCTTGCCCAAGGCGGTGCAGTCAAGCCACATCAGATATGTACCTTCCAGGGGGGCTACTTTGATCTGGGGCAGACGCTCCTCGATGAAGCTCTTAGCGAACTGGTAATTGGAAGCGATCTGCTGGAGCATTTCCGCCATCCAGTCCTTGCACTGGGTGTAGGCTACACGGCAGGCTTCCAGGCCCAGAGCGCTGGGATCATGGTCCGCAGAACGGGAACGCACTTCCTGGAACTTCTTCCGGTCCTCTTCCTTGGGGATAATGATGTTGGAAGTCTGCATGGCGGCCAGGTTGAAGGTCTTGCTGGGGGCGGTGCATACAACCACATCTTCCGGGAAATCCACCACCGTGGAGAACACGGTGTGTTTATGGCCGGGAAGCACAATGTCAAAGTGTATCTCGTCGCTGACAATTTTCACCCCGTTGTTGTGGCAGATCTCCCCAACCCGGCGGAGTTCCTCAGGTTTCCACACCCGGCCTACCGGATTGTGGGGGCTGCAGAAAATCAGCATCTTATTCTTGGGGTCGGCGGCCAGCTTTTCCAACAGGTCAAAGTCAATGGTGTAGGTGGTGTTTTTGTAGATCAGGGGGCATTTTACCACCTGTGCCCCATGTTTTTCAATGGCCATGTAGAAGGGATAGTAAACGGGAGTGAGAATGATCACGCCGTCACCGGGCTCGCAAAGGGCGTCCACCAGCATGAACAGAGCAGCCACAACGCCGTGGGTGCAGCAGATCCATTCGGGCTTGATTTCCCAATTGTGCTGGTCTTTCATCCATTGGCACACGGCCTGTTTGTATTCCTCTGTGGGGCTGGTATAGCCCAGAATGTGACTATCTACATAGGCTTTCAAGCCTTCGACGATTTCAGGGGCGTTTTTAAATTCCATATCCGCCACGGAAAGGGGGACAATCCCCTGTTCCACATTGGGGTTTTTCTTTTTCATTTCGTCCCATTTTCCAGAACCGCAATGGGAACGATCCACGAGTGTTTCAAAATCGTATTTCATAAGATGTTCAACCTCCAAACTGATTTCGTCGAGAATGTAGAAAGAGAGCGACAAGATCTCTGTTTACTCAACAAAAATCATTATCGCCCTCTTTGGCGGGTTTGTCAATATTCTTTGCGGAAGAAAAATAAGCGCTGGAACCGGCTTATTTCACGGTAATCAGCTCGTATTCCCGAGAGCCAAGGCCCAGTTTCACGCCATGCTCCAAGGCGGTTTCCCAGTTGGTGTCGGGGTGGGTGTCCGTGAAATGGTCGTGGTGGCATTGGTCGCGTTCGTCCAGAATGGAGCCGGGAAGGCTGGGCTGAGCGTTTACCGCGTTAGCGCAAGCCTGATCCAGGGCAATGGGGTCAAAAGAAGCGAACATACCCACGTCGGGCACAATGGGAAGATCGTTTTCGCTGTGGCAGTCACAGTAGGGAGATACGTCGATCACCAGGCTGATGTGGAAGCAGGGCCTGTCCTTCACAACTGCCAATGTGTATTCTGCGATCTTGCAGTTGAGAATGTCGTTTACCTCATCGCTGGCAGGGGTGACCGCGTCCACAGGACAGCGGCCTACGCACCGGCCACAGCCCACGCACTTGGAGTGGTCAATGCTGGCTTTCCGGTTGGTGATGGTGATGGCGTTGTGGGCGCAGTCCTTCTGGCAGGAACCACAGCCTACGCACAGCTCTGTGTTCACATGGGGCTTGCCGGAGCTGTGCATCTCCATCTTGCCGGCCCGGGAGCCGCAGCCCATACCGATATTCTTCAGGCAGCCGCCAAAGCCGGTGGCCTCGTGGCCCTTGAAGTGGGTCAGGGAAATGAAAATATCCGCGTCCATGACAGCGGTGCCGATTTTAGCTTCCTTCACATAATCCCCGTCAATGGGTACCAGGGTTTCGTCCGTGCCCTTCAAGCCGTCGCCAATCAAAACCTGGCAGCCGGTGGAGAAGGGGGAGAAGCCATTTTCATAGGCGCTGTCCAAGTGGTCCAACGCGTTTTTCCGGCCGCCCACATACAGGGTGTTGCAGTCGGTGAGGAAAGGCTTTCCGCCCAGCTCTTTCACCACATCCGCTACTACTTTGGCGTAGTTGGGACGGAGAAAGGCCAAGTTTCCGGGCTCGCCAAAGTGCATCTTGATGGCGGCGTATTTGTTCTGGAAATCGATGTTCTCAATGCCTGCGGCGTAAATGAGTTTGCGCAGCTTTTGCAGCAGATTGTTGTCAAACGTGGTGCGCAAGTTGGTAAAATAGACTTTTGATTTTTCCATGGAAACGCAATACCTCCCAATGTTCAAGGAACTCTATCCCTCAGTATACTGGATAAACCTTACTTTAAGTCAAGAGATTTCTTACGCCGATTTTTGTTTTGTTTTCTTTTGCGGCGTTTTCTTTTCCCCATTGGGTCCGACTCCCACCCGCTTGCAAAAAGAAGCCATGCAGCATTTTTCGCAATAGGCGTGACGGGCGGTGCAGACAGCCCGTCCGTGAAGCACCAGACGGTGGCAGAAATCATTGGATTCCTCGGGTGGAAGCACCGCCCGAAGGTCGTCCTCTACCTTCACCGGGGCTGTGTTTTTCGTCAGTCCCAGCCGGCCGGCGATGCGGATACAGTGGGTGTCCGTTACCACGGCGGGTTTACCGTAAATGTCCCCCACAACGAGATTGGCGCTTTTTCTCCCCACTCCGGGAAGCTTTGTCAAATCCTCAATGGTGTCCGGCACCCGTCCGCCGAACTGGTCGCGGATCATTTTGCACGCTGCCAAAATATCCTTGGACTTGATTTTATAAAACCCGCAGGAACGGATCAGCTCGCCGATTTCCTCTTCGGTGCCCTGACAAAAATCTTCCAGGGTGGGGAAGCGGGCAAAGAGGGCAGGGGTGACCATATTCACCCGGGCGTCGGTGCATTGGGCGGAAAGACGTGTGGCGATCAAAAGCTGCAACGGATCCTGATATTCCAGTGAGCATACCGCTCCAGGGTATTCTTTTTTCAGGGCTTCCACAGCCAACAAGGCCAATTCTTTTCTTGTCATGGAAAGCGCTCCTTCCCGTGAAATTTGTGGGATTTTGGTTCTTATTGTACTCCACATCCCTGCTCTTGACAAGGCTAGCCCATTCAGAATACACTACAAAGGCAAAGATTTCCTGGAAGAAGGTGGTTCCATGACTTCGGCCTCGTTACAGCTGCTGGCCTTATGTACCATGCTGGTGGACCATGTGGGCCTGGCATTATTTCCCGGAGTGTTTTGGCTGCGGTGGATCGGCAGGGTGTCCTTTCCCGTGTTCCTTTTTCTGCTTTCAGAAGGCTTTTCCCATACGTCCAGCCGGAGAAACTACGCTTTACGCCTGGCCGTGTTTGCGGTAATTTCCGAGGCGCCCTATCAATTCTTGATCTGGACGGTTTATGGAGGAAGCTGGCAGCTGCCTTTTCAAAATGTGTTTTTTGAGCTTCTGACATCCTTTTTCGCCATATGGTGTGCCAGCCGGGGAAGATACTGGCTGCTGGGAACGGCAGGCGCAGTGATTGTGGCGGAATTTCTGGGCATGGATTACGGCGGGTACGGTGTGCTGCTGGCAGTATGTTTTTGGCTGCTTCGGGGAAAGCCCTGGGCTCAGGTCCTGGCTTTGGCTGCTTGTACCGCCTTGTACTGTGTTGCACATCACAACATGACCCAGGCTTGGGCTGTGCTGGCTGCTTTTCCGGTAGCTCTTTATACCGGAGAGCGGGGCAGGCGGCTTCCCAGGTATACTCTGTACGTGTTCTACCCCGCTCATTTAGCGGTGCTGGGTGCGGTCCGTTATTTTCTTTTTTAAACACCTTTCGAGAATGCTTGCCAGAGTTCTGGAAAATCTGGTATAATAAAAATACTGTTTTAGAAACGCGGGCGAAAGAACGGGTTTCTGGCAAAATCAATGTGAAAGGAAGTCGAAGCGCATGTTTAACGATTTGATGGATACCATTGGCTTTGTGGCCGGGAAGGACCCGGAAGTGGGCCAGGCTATGCAAAAGGAGTTCGCCCGCCAAAAGCGGAATCTGGAGCTGATTGCTTCGGAAAATATTGTTTCCCCGGCGGTAATGGCCGCCATGGGGACTGTGCTCACCAATAAATATGCCGAAGGGTATCCTGGCAAGCGGTATTATGGCGGCTGCCAGTGCGTGGACATTGTGGAAAACATTGCCCGTGACCGGGCCTGCAAGCTGTTTGGTGCGGAGCATGCCAATGTCCAGCCCCATTCCGGCGCCCAGGCCAACTTGGCGGTGTATTTTGCCCTGCTTCAGCCCGGGGACACGGTGCTGGGCATGAATCTTTCCGAGGGTGGCCACTTGACCCACGGTTCCCCGGTGAATATGTCCGGTGCGCTGTACAATTTTGTGGCCTATGGCGTTGACGCGGAAACAGGCCGCATCGATTATGAAAAGCTGATGGATCAGGCCATGGAAGTACGGCCCAAGCTGATCGTGGCTGGCGCCAGCGCGTATCCCCGGGCCATTGATTTCAAGAAGTTCCGGGAAATCGCCGACGCATGCGGCGCCTATCTAATGGTGGATATGGCCCATATCGCTGGTCTGGTGGCAGCGGGCTGCCATCAGAACCCTGTTCCTTACGCCCATGTGGTGACTACCACCACCCACAAGACTCTTCGCGGCCCCCGTGGCGGTATGATCCTTTGCAAGGAAGAATTTGCCAAGCAGATTGACAAGGCCATTTTCCCCGGTACGCAGGGTGGCCCGCTGATGCATGTGATCGCCGCCAAGGCAGTATGCTTGGGTGAGGCCCTTCAGCCGGAGTTTAAAGCCTATGGGGAACAGGTGGTGAAAAACGCCGCCGCCATGGCCAAAGGGCTTTTGGACCGTGGGGTGAAGCTGGTATCCGGTGGCACGGATAATCACCTGATGCTGGTGGATTTGTCGGATATGGAATTGACCGGCAAAGAACTGGAGCGTCGGTTGGACGAGGTGTACATCACCGCCAATAAAAACACAGTTCCCGGAGAGAAGCGCAGCCCCTTCACCACCAGTGGTGTGCGGCTTGGTACTCCGGCAGTGACCACCCGTGGTCTGGTGGAAGCGGATATGGACGAAATCGCTGCCTGCATCGCGTTGGCTATGGAAGACGGTTTTGAGGAGAAGATCGATACGCTCCGGAACCGCGTTGAGGCGATTTGCCAGAAATATCCCCTGTATCAGTAACCGTGAGACGGCCCGAATGGGGTCGTTTGCTTCAATTTGTTTCTAATATAATTTGTTTCCTATATTAATAGGTATACGTTGGGCCGCTTGGTGAAATCCTGGCGGCCTTTTTTTACGAAAATTTACAAACGTTTGTTTGTATAAAATAGTTGCGGTTTATAGGGAAAAATGGTATACTGAACAAATAGATTATGAGATTTTCGAAAAAAGGAGAGAATCCCTATGGCGGCGCCGTTGGCGGACAGGGTTCGACCCACGACTCTGGACCAGGTGGTGGGACAGCAGCACATATTAGGACCGGGCCGGGCGTTGCGGCAGATTCTCCAATCCGGCCAGATTCCCAATATGGTGTTTTACGGTCCAGCGGGAGTGGGCAAGACCACAGTGGCTTCCATTATTGCCCGGAATACCCAGAAACACCTGGTAAAATTAAACGGCACGACTGCTTCCACGGCGGACATAAAAGACGCGGTAGCCAGCACCAATACGCTGGAAGGGATCGGAGGCGTGCTGCTGTATTTGGACGAGATCCAATATTTTAATAAGAAGCAGCAGCAAACTTTGCTGGAGTTTATGGAAAACGGAAGCGTTACCCTGATCGCTTCCACCACCGAGAATCCATATTTCTATGTGTATAATGCCATACTGAGCCGCAGTACGGTGTTTGAGTTCAAACCTGTGGGGAAAGAAGAGATTGAAAAGGCGGTAACCCGTGCTTTTGCATTTCTTTCCCAAGAACAGGGAAGGCCCATTCTGCCCCAGGAAGGGGTATGCAGCCATATCGCTTCCGCCTGTGGCGGTGATGTGCGGAAAGCCATGAACGCGGTGGAACTTTCTACCTTGGCCTGCGACACAGGAGGGCCGGCAGTGGAAGTGACCTTGGAAAGCGCCCAAGAACTCACCCAGAAAAGCGTGATGCGGTATGACAAGAACGGGGACGAGCACTATGACTTGATGTCCGCGTTTCAAAAATCTATGCGGGGTTCCGATCCGGATGGAGCGTTGCATTATTTGGGAAGACTTCTGGAAGCGGGGGACCTTCCCTCTGCCTGCAGGCGGCTGCTGGTTTGCGCATGTGAGGACGTGGGTTTGGCGTGGCCCCAGATCATTCCTATTGTGAAAGCGGCGGTGGATTCCGCTTTGATGGTAGGGTTGCCGGAAGCGCGGATCCCTTTGGCGGACGCGGCGGTTCTGGTA
>DXXH01000080.1 GCA_019416395.1 Clostridiales bacterium | reverse complement strand
GCCTGGTGCGCCTGGTTTCGGGGCTAGGTTTTGTCCCCTGGGGTTTCCCTCGGTGGAGTCCGGCCGGAAATGCGGCTACAGTCCCTTCGGGCCTGGTGCGCCGGGTTTCCTGGCTTTTTTTAGGGGCAAAGCTTCGCTTTGCCTTTTAAGGTCGGGGCTTTTTGAAAAAAGCCCCCGCAAAAACTTTTACGCCGCTTCGCGGTTCCGTTTTATTTCAAATGCAAATCGTGGAGCAGATTCTGCAAATCCTCTTCCCCGTAAAACTCGATCTGCAAGGTACCTTTTTTCTTGGTTCCCGCCACTTTCACCTTCCGGTTCAGATACTCCCCGACTGCCAGCTGGGCTTCCTCAAAATACTGGTTTTTCCTGGGGGTACGGGCCAATTCTTCCTTTCGCTCATTGAGTCGTTTGGCCAAGGCTTCCAGCTCTCGGACGGAAGCTCCTTCCTTGGCTTTTTTGGCTCCCAGACGCATATCCTCTTCCGTTTTAAAACTGAGTAATGTTCTGGCATGGCCGGCGGTGATCTCTCCATTTTCCAACATTTCCTGAATATCCTGTGGAAGATTCAGCAACCGCAAAGCGTTTGTAATAGCTGGCCGTGATTTTCCCACCGCCTGGGACACTTCTTCCTGGGTGAAGTCCTGGGTTTCGATCAGGGTACGGTATCCCCGGGCTTCTTCCAAGGGAGTCAGGTCTTCCCGCTGCAGGTTTTCGATCAGGGCGAACAGCATTTCCTCGGCGTCGGTCATCTCCCGGATCACTGCGGGGACTTCCGTCAGCCCGGCCATGCGGGCGGCTCTCCAGCGCCGTTCCCCGGCCACGATCCGGTACCCGCCGGTGATCATGGGCCGCAGCAGCAGCGGTTGGAGCACGCCGTGCTGGGAGATGGAATCCGCCAGCTCCGTCAGCGCTTCGCTGTCAAATTCTTTCCGGGGCTGGTCCCGGTTGGGTTCGATTTCGCTGATCCGCACGCTTACGGCGCCTTCTGTGCTTTCAGCTGTATTCTCCGCGAAAATGGCGTCCAGCCCTTTGCCAAGTCCTCGTTTTTTCAATGAAGCTCCCCCTTTACCGGTTGTTCTTTAACAGTTCTTTTGCCAATTCCCCATAGGCCTGGGCTCCACGGGAAGCCCGGTCATAATACAGCACGGGCTGGCCAAAGCCCGGGGCTTCCGACAGCCGCACCGTACGGGGGATCACGGTTTTAAACACTTTCCGGGGAAAGTACTTTTTCACTTCTTCCACCACCTGCTGGGTCAGGTTCAGCCGGCCATCGTACATGGTCAACAGCACTCCTTCAATATCCAACAGGTCGTTATACTGCCGTTTTACCCGCCGAATGGTATTCATCAGCTGGGACAGCCCTTCCAAGGCGTAATACTCGCACTGAATGGGGATCAAAATGGTATCCGCCGCCGTCAGGGCATTGGTGGTGATCAGGCCCAGAGAGGGGGGACAGTCAATAAAAATGTAATCATACTCCCCGCGAATGGGCGCCAGGGCGTTTTTCAGCATGGTCTCCCGGTTTTCCAGGGTCACCAGCTCGATTTCCGCCGCCGCCAGATCCATATGGGACGGCAGCAGGGTCAGGTTCTTGAACTCGGTTTGGATCAGGGCGTCTTTGGCCTTGGCCCCGCCGATCAGCACCTCATACACGCTGATTTTGCAATTCCGGCGGTCCACCCCCACCCCGGAAGTGGTATTTCCTTGGGGATCGGTGTCGGCCAACAGGACACGCTTTCCCTGATCTCCCAGGGCTGCTGCCAGGTTTACGGCGGTAGTGGTTTTTCCCACGCCGCCTTTCTGGTTGGCCACGGCAATGATTTTTCCCATAGTGTCACCCTTCCCCTTTTTGTACGTTTTCCCAGGCTGGACCTGGGCAGCATCCCCAAGGGTACGCCCTGAGGATTGTTTCTCTCAAGCATCGCCGCCGGCAAGTTGCCCGGCTGATTTCCGGGCCCATGGTGTATGGGGTCATTTTCCAACCCCGCCATGACTGCCCCGCCGTTAAAAGTCTTGGGATTTCCAGGTCTTTTGGATCTTTTCCAAAAACCGGCGATTGGCGCTATTATACCACATTTTCTCCCGAAATAAAAGACCAAGAAGCCCTTGGCTCTGGAAAAGTTTCGTTTTCCCCCTGGTTTATGTTTCACATGAAACATTTTGCCCCGTTCCTTGCTGCCACTGCTTCCTTTCGCTGCTTCATCTTGCCCCTGGGAAATAGAAAAGGCAGCCTTGGCTTTCGCCTTGGCCGCCTTCTCTGTGGGAAATGAATAAGGGAATGGGTTAAACTTGTACTCTGTGTAATTTGGGTATGCGCACCGTGCATTCGATATAGTCTTCTGTCTCCTTTTTCTCCGACTGGGCCTCAATGCCCGCCGTTTTCATGGCGTCCACCGCATGGTCGATGGTGTTGATAAACAACCGGATATCTTTCGCCACAAAGGTGCGCTTGGGTTTGGCCCCGGTCCGCTTTGGCTGGAGCAGGGCAGCCACCAATTCTTCTGTCTGGGACACATTCAAATGCTTGTCCCCTGCCTGACGCAATACCTTCTGCCGCAGTGTCACGTCGTCGATGCGCAGCAGCGCCCGGGCGTGACGCTCGGTAAGCTTGTACTCCAAAATCTCCGCCTGCTCTTCCGGGGTAAGCTTTAAAAGCCGCAGTTTATTGGCCAGATAGGACTGGCTGATCCCCAGACGCTTGGCGGCTTCCTCTTGGGTGATCTGCCACTCCCGCAGCAGATTTACCAAGGCGTTGGCCTGCTCGAACATTTGCAGATCCTGCCGCTGGATATTTTCCAGCAATGCCAGCACAGCGCTGTCCTCTGGGGGACAGTCTGCCAGCAACGCGGGAATCTCCTTCAGTCCTGCCAGCTTGCAAGCTCGGAGCCTGCGCTCCCCAGCAATCAGGTAGTATGCTCCATTCTCCCGGCGTACGGTCACCGGCTGGAGCAGCCCGTTCTCCCGGATGCTTTGGGCCAGGGATTCCAGTTCTTCCTGGCGGAACACCTTCCGGGGCTGGGAAGGATTGGGCAAGATGCGGCTTACCGGCAATTTTACCAGCTTGAGCTTGTCCTTAAAAAACATGCGCCGCACCTTCCTTTCGTGATTTATTCTATCACGGGGAAGCTACGGCGTTTGTTGATTCCTGTCGGCTGGTTCAATTTTTTACAGGTATTTTTTAAAGCCCTTTACTTCGGAGAATCCCAGGGCATGGTAGAACTTGTGGGCTCCGGTGCGGTTCAGTCCGGACACCAGGATCTCATAGTGGCAGTTCCACACATTCTTGCCCCAGTCCTCGATGGCCTCAAACATCTTCCGGCCAACGCCCTTCCCCTGGTAGCTTTCCAGCACGGCCACATTCTCCACCATCAAAATGGGACGGCAGGTGTCGCAGATATCCTCGAACACCACTCCCAGCAAACTGCCGCAGATGGTGCCCGTCTCCTTGTCTTCCGCAACCAGCAGATATTTCTGAGGGTCGCCGTTGATCTTCTCCAAAAGCCCTTTCACTGTCTCCCGGTCTCCGGCCCGGTCACTGATGACCAACATCACCTGGTCCAGACCGTCCAAATCCTGTTCCTGGGCTTTCCGCATAATCAGTTCCATGGGAATCTCTCCTTTACAATGGGTGTTTGGCAATGGTGCTTCCGTGACGGGGATAGCCCTTGGGTGTGAACCGGAGTTTTTGGGCGATGATCAGATTCCGTTCTTCCCCGCCAGGCAATGTGAAGGACAAGGTTTCCGGGTCCCCGGCGCCCAAGATCTCCAAAGCGTTGGTTCCTTGTTCCAGCTCTTGGGCAGCTCCCGGCCCCTTCATGGCCAAAAAGTATCCCTTCATTTTCACCAGGGGCATACAGTATTCCGCCAGCACATTCAGGGGAGCTACCGCCCGGGCGGTGGCCACATCGTACCGCTCCCGCATGGTCTTATCCAAGCCCGCTTCTTCCGCCCGTTTATGGACCCGGTTGGCGGAAAGCTTCAAGGCCTTGCACACTTCCCCCAGGAAGTTCAGCCGTTTCATGGTGCCGTCCAGCAGGGTCAGGTCCACGTCGGGCCGGAGAATCTTCAAGGGTATCCCAGGGAACCCGGCTCCCGTTCCCACGTCGATGACCTTGGCTCCCTGTTTCAGCTTCTTCCAGAGAAGCAGGGTGGCGCTGTCCAGAAAATGCTTCTCCACCACCTGTTCCGGTTCCGTGATAGAGGTCAGGTTCATTTTCTCGTTCCATTCCAGCAACAGTTCCATATAGGTTTGAAATTGAGCGGCCTGCTCCGGGGTCACCTTGATCCCCATGGCTTTGGCCTGCTCTATAAGCATTTGACGGATATCAGTCATGTGTGGCTCCTTCCTGTGTCTTTCCCGTAGTCCGTTCCCGGGCGGACAGCCAAATCAGCAGCACGGAAATATCCGCCGGGCTTACTCCGGAGATTCTCCCCGCCTGGCCGATATTCTCCGGCCGCACCTTATTCAGCTTTTCCCCGGCTTCCAGCCGCAGCCCTTTGATCTGGGAATAGTCCACGTCTTCCGGCAACCGTTTCCGTTCCAGCCGCCGGGCTTCCTCAATGTCGGCCAGCTGCCGCCGGATATAGCCTTCGTATTTCAGCTCGATCTCCACATTTTCAAACACTGCAGCGGGATACTCCGGCCGGTCCGGGTCCACCGGGGCCAGGTCCTGGTAGGAGATCTGGGGACGCTTTAACAGGTCCGCCAGCTTGGCCCCGGTAGACAGGGGAGATGTTCCACGTGAAACAAGTATGTCATTCAGCTTCTCCGAAGGAGGCAGGGTGGTGGTCTGGGCGCGTTTCAGCTCAGCCTGTTTCTGTTCCTGCTTCTTCTGGAATTTTTCCCACCGCTTGTCCGAGATCAGCCCCAGCTCCCGGCCGTAAGGTGTCAGCCGCTCGTCGGCGTTGTCCTGACGCAGCACCAAACGGTACTCCGAACGGGAAGTCATCATCCGGTAAGGGTCGCTGGCGCCCTTGGTGATCAAATCGTCGATCAAGGTGCCAATGTAAGAGCTTGCCCGGTCCAGCACAAAGCGCTCTTTCCCCTGGACTTTCCGGGCGGCGTTGATCCCGGCGATCAGCCCTTGGGCAGCGGCTTCCTCATAGCCCGAGCTGCCGTTGAACTGTCCCGCTCCGTACAGCCCTGGCCAATCCCGGAACTCCAAAGTGGCGGAAAGCTGCAAGGGATCGCAGCAGTCGTACTCGATGGCGTAGGCTGTCCGCATGATCTCCACATGCTCCAACCCGGGAATGGTGTGGTAAAAATCCAGCTGCACGTCTTCCGGCAGAGAAGAACTCATGCCTTGCAGGTACATCTCCTCTGTCTCCAGGCCGCAGGGCTCAATGAACAGCTGGTGGCGGGGCTTGTCGGGAAAGCGCATCACCTTGTCCTCGATGCTGGGGCAGTACCGAGGCCCAATGCCCTCGATCTGACCGCCGTACAAGGGGGAACGGTGGATGTTTTTCAAAATCACCTGCTTGGTGGCGTCGTTGGTCCAACTCACATGACAGACCGCCTTGTTTTCCAAAGGCTCTTCCGTGTCGTAGGAAAAAGGCACCACCGGCTGGTCCCCTTCTTGGACTTCCAGCCCGGAAAAATCGATGGACGATCTCAGCACCCGAGCAGGGGTGCCTGTTTTGAACCGCCGCAGGGAAATCCCCAGCTGGCTCAGGGAATCGGGCAGGAACGCCGCCGGGAACATGCCGTCCGGGCCGCTCTCGTAGGAAACGTCTCCCACAAAGACTTTGCCCCCCAAAAAGGTGCCGGTAGCCAGAATCACCGCCTTGGCGTGATACACAGCTTCCAGCCGGGAAGTGAGCAGCCATTCCCCCTGGCCCTGCTCCAGCTTCACAATCTCCCCCTGGCGCAAAACCAGATTGGGGCAAAGCTCCAGCTTGTGCTTCATCACCCGGGCATATTGGTTCCGGTCGATCTGCGCCCGCAGGGAATGCACCGCCGGGCCTTTGCCCAAATTGAGCATACGGCTTTGAATGGTGCATTGATCTGCGGTTTTGCCCATCTCCCCGCCTAAAGCGTCGATCTCCCGGACCAGATGGCCTTTGGCAGTGCCGCCAATGCTGGGATTACAGGGGCAGTTGCCCACAGCGTCCAGATTGATGGTAAACACCACGGTGGAGCAGCCCAAACGGGCGGCAGCCAGAGCGGCTTCGATTCCGGCGTGACCAGCGCCGATTACAGCCACATCAAAAGAAGCAGCATCATAAATCATATGGATGACCTCCAAAACGCCGAAGGCGCATAAAGTTTTCGCTGAAGCTTTTTGTGAAAGGGTCGCTGTGTCCCGGTGGAACGCTGACCAGCGACCAATCTCCCCTTCGCTGCGGTCGGTGCAAAGCATATGCTACTGGCACATGGCGCCTGAACCGGAAGGTGAGACAGTCGAAGGAGAAACAAAGTCCGGGGGACTGAAAGCCGTGACAGCGGCGCAGCAAGGTGGGTGGGGCAGATGCAGGACTCGTATACGGAAAAGAGATTTTCTGGTTTCAACCTCTACATTTCTCATGAGGATCCTGCTGGTCGTTCGGAAACCGGCCTATCGCCCTTTGGGCGCATGCGGCTGGTTTCCTGGATTCTTTTTCGGACAAAGCTTTGCTTTGTCCAAGACCTTGGGGCTTTGCCCCAAACCCCACCACCTTTGAAAAGGTGGACGAAACTTTTATTTTCCTACACAGAATTCCTCAAACACCTGGTCCACGATCTCCTCGCTCACATGTTCCCCGGTCAAGGCGGCCAAGGCCATCAAAGCGTCTTCCACGCAGACGGTCACCGCATCCCAGGTCATGCCGGAAAGCATGGCGTTCTCTCCCTCTTGCAAACTTTCCAAGGCCCGCTGGGCGTCCGACCTTTGTCGCTGGGTGAACAACACCCCTTCTTCCGGGTGGAAGTCTTTTGTGTCCAGAATTTCGGACACTGCTTGTTCCAGCTCCGGCAGTCCTTCGCCGTTGGCGGCGGAGAGAAACACCACCTTCTCAAAATGGCGGCGGATTTCGTCCACGTCCATCTCCGTGGGCAAATCCGTCTTATTCACAATGGCGATGGAAGGCACCTTTTCCAGGGCGGCCATCAGCTCCCGGTCTTCCTTGGTCAAGGACTGGGAAGAGTCGAACACCGCCAGCACCAGCTGAGCGGTTTCCACCCGTTTCCGGGCAGCCTGGACGCCGATGCTTTCCACCGGGTCTTCCGTATCCCGAATTCCCGCCGTATCCGCCAGCCGCAAAGGCACCCCCGCCAGCATCACCGTTTCTTCTACCACGTCCCGGGTGGTTCCGGCGTATTGGGTGACAATAGACCGTTCGCACCCGGAAAGCAGATTCATCAAGGTGGATTTTCCCGCGTTGGGCCGGCCGGCGATGACGGTGGCCAAGCCTTCCCGGTACATCTTGCCCCGGTCAAACCCTTCCAGCAGGGCGGACAAAGCTTCCTCGCCCTGGCGGATTCCCCCCAGCAGTTCTTCCTCTTCCACTGCGGGCACGTCTTCCTCGGGGAAGTCCGCCCAGGCGGCCAGATGGCTGGCCTGGGTGAGCAGCCCGGCTTTCACTTCCTGGATTTTCCGGGACAGCACACCGGAGCTTCCCGCCTCGGCGGCTTTCATAGCCTGTTCCCCGCTGGCTCCGATGATGCCCATCACAGCTTCCGCCTGGGCCAAATCCAGCTTCCCGTTGAGGAAGGCCCGGCGGGTAAATTCCCCAGGCCCGGCGGGGGAAGCCCCAGCGTCCAGGACGGTTTGAAGCAGGCGCTTTGTCACATACAGCCCCCCGTGGCAGGACAGCTCCACCACGTCTTCCCCGGTATAGCTTTTCGGGCCCCGGAACACCAGAGCCACCACATCGTCCAGTTTCTCCCCGGACGGGGTATAAGCTCCCCCCAGCTGGGCGGTATAGCCTTTCATCTGGGCCACAGGCTTCCCGCTGACTCCCCGAAATACCCGGTCCGCCACAGAGAAGGCGTCCTTTCCGGAGATCCGCACTATGCCAATCCCACCTGGAGCGGGCGCGGTAGAGATGGCGGCGATGGTTTTTTCCATAAGCTTCCCCTTTCCACAGAACCTGAAAAAAACGTGCAAAAATGGGGCCGCCGTATGGCCGCCCCATTTGGTTTTTTATTTCTTTTCGATCCGCCCGTAAATGGGGGTGTTGGGATCGTCCGCCTTGGGTCCTTCGGCCCTGGGCGCCGGATTGGGCCGGTTCCGGTCATTCCGGGGACGGCGGTTCCGGTCGTTGTAGCCGCCATGGCCGCCACGGTTCCGGTTATTGCCCCCACGCCGGTCATTCCGCCGGGGCTGGGGACGCTCCCCGCCCTCGGGTCCGATCACCACATGCCGTCCCTGGTCTACGCCTTCGCTCCAGGATTTGGCTCCGGGCACGGTCTGTACCGCTGTATGGATAATGCGGCGCTCATAGGGGTTCATGGGCTCCAAAGAGGAGTTCCGGCCGGTCTTCACCGCCCGGGCTGCCATCTTCTTGCCCAGGGATTCCAAGGTCTCTTTCCGCTTCTCACGGTAATTGCCCACATCCAGGGTGATGCGGAAATAGGAGCCGTCCACATGGTTGGCCACCAGGGAAGCCAAATACTGCAAGGCGTCCAGAGTCTCGCCCCGGTGCCCGATGATGAATCCGATGTCTTCCCCGGAGAGGGTCAGGGCTGCGCCGGCTTCTTCCGGATGGATCTCCACAGAAGCCTCAGGCAATCCCATTTCCCGCAGCACGTTTTTCAGGTAATCGGCGGCTTCCTGGGCGGGGCTGGATTTCACTTCCGGTTCCGGATCCGGCTCCTCGATGTAGGCCCGCACCTTGGCAGGGCTGCCCCCAAACAAGCCGAAGGTCTTTTTCTGCGGCATTTCCAAAATTTCAAATTCCGCTTCCGTGGTATCCACGCCCAATTCCCGGCAGGCGTTGGCAAAGGCGATCTCCACGGTTTCGCCCTTGGCGATAGCTTCTCTTATCATAACGCAACCTTCCTTTCGGCTTACTTTTTCGTTCCCATATAATCACTGGAATTTCCAGAATTACCCGAATTGCCTTTTTTCTTTTTCGCTCCCTGCTTTTTGCCGGAAGATTTATCCTGCTTCTGCTGCTGGGGAGCGGCCGCCAAACGTTCCGCGATCTCCTTTTGGGCCGCGGCGGGAAGGGGTTGTACTTTGGCCTCAGCCAGTTCCAGGGTGACAGCCCGCTGGGCTTCCACCTTGGCGATCATGTGGTTGACACTGAAGAACTTATTGGTGATCAGGCTCTGGAGGAAACTGGTGACGGAAGAGATCACCCCGTACAGGCCCACGGCGGTGGGCATGATCCAGGCCCAGTAAACGCTGATCAGGGGCAGGACGTACATCATGGCTTTCATGCATCCAGGCTGAGCTTGTCCGGTGGTCAGCTTCTGGGTATGGGTGATGTAGAACTGGAACCCAAAGCTGGAGATCAAGGACAAAGCCGGGATCACCCACAGGAAGGTGGTGAAGGCGGAGCCTTGGGGGGTGGCCAGAAGGTCCAGTCCCAAGAACTTGAAGCCGCTGGCGAAGGAACCGATCTTGTCCAGGTCTTCCGGGGTGAACATGGTCAAATGATCCCGCAGGGCGTCGAAATTCCGGATGATGTCCATCTCGGAATAGATGCCGCCGGAACCGGCGGTGGACACCATGCCGGGAATGCGGTTGATGAAGTCGGTGGCCTGGGTGATCCGGTCGGAAGCGATGTGCAGCGTGTTGGAAAGAGGCATGATCACCGAACAGTAAATGCCCAGCATGATGGGGAAGGGGATCAAGGTGGTCAGGCACCCGGAACCGGGGTTGACGCCCTCTTTCTCATAGAGCTTTGTCAGCTCCTCATTGTACTTCTGCTTGTTGTTGCCATAGATCTTTTGCAGTTCCTTCTGCTTTTCCGCCAGCTTGGACTGGGAAGCCATGCTCCGCTGCTGCTTGATGGAAAAGGGAAACAGCACCGCTTTGATGATAATGGTAAAGAAAATAATGGCCACGCCATAGTTCTGGAAAATGGAGTACAAAAACCACAGCAGATAGCCCAGAATACTTCCAAAGAAATTGAAAATGACCATCATAACGAAAGTTACGCTCCTCTTTTGCCCTACTTATTCTTCTTGTCCTTTTTCTCGGGGACCGGGTCGTAACCGCCCCGGCTCCAGGGGTTGCAGCGCAGGATCCGCCAAAGGGTCAGTGCGCCCCCCTTGAAAGCCCCAAACCGCTCGATGGCCTCCAGACCGTACTGGGAGCAGGTGGGGATATATTTGCACATGCCCGGTTTTCTGGGGGAGATGGCTGTGCGGTAAAACCGGATCAGCCACAGCAGGATCTGTTTCAAGGCTGTTCCTCCCGGAACAGGCCCGCCGCCGATAGCTGCCGTTCCAAATGGCGGAGCACGTCGGTGCTTTTCACATAGGGCGTTTTACCCCGGGCCACCAGCACGATGTCAAACCCAGGGCGCACCTTGCCGGCCAGGCTCCGGAACGCTTCCCGGATCACCCGGCGAGACCGGTTGCGCAGCACGGCGTTGCCGATCTTCTTACTGGTGGTGATGCCCACCCGCAGGGTTTTGGCCCGGTTTTTCATCACATAGACCACCACCACGGGAGTGACGTAGCTTTTCCCTCTGGCGTAGAGCCGGCGGAAATCGTTATTCCGGCAAAGGGGTACAAACGAATCCATGGAAAAAAGCCACCACCTTCTAAAGCCAGATCCTCTCAAAAAACACGCAAAACAAAGAAAGGCCACGCTAAGGTGACCTTTGAAGCGTCATCAATAGGTAAGACGCGCTCTGCCTTTTGCCCTGCGGCGTGCAAGTACCTTGCGACCGTTTCTGTCAGACATTCTCTTCCGGAACCCATGCTCCTTCTTTCTGTGGAGCTTCTTGGGCTGATACGTTCTCAGCATATGAAAAACCCTCCTTTCGAGGTTCTTATCCCTTGCGAGAAAACATTATACCTTAAAGCCGCCGCTTATGTCAACACCATTTTTTCAAGGTTTTTCGGGGCCGGGCAAGATTTTTTTCTCCAATCTCTGGGAAAAGTTGTTCTCTACAGGGCAACAAACAGCAGATTTTCAGGGATAAGTGAAAAGTACCACAAGGTGTTGTGCTTTTTTTGGCATAAAATCATCTCGGTTAGAAAGGGGAAAAAAATTTGAAAAAGAACGGGAACTATGATATACTTTCTTTTGAATATCGACCTTTTGAGAGAAAGCCTCAA
>DXXH01000008.1:51355-51797 GCA_019416395.1 Clostridiales bacterium | reverse complement strand
ACTTCCCTGGTACCGGCCAGAATAGGCTGAGGGGTCTGATAGGTAAATTCCTTCTCAGGTACGGTGCCAATCAGAGCACCTGCTTCCTGGAGAATGACTGAACTAGCGGCATAATCCCAGGGGGAGAGACGGAGCTCAAAAAAGCCGTCGAAGCACCCTGCCGCCAAATGGCACAAATCCAGGGCAGCGGAACCGCTGCGGCGCAAGTCCCCGCAGCGAAGGCAAAGCTCCTGGGCTACAGCGAAGGTGGCCTGGTTCAGCTCTTCATAATAGGGGGCTGTGCCAAAGGCAATCAAGGCGTTTTGTGTGGGAACTTCCGAGACGTGAATGGGTTCCCCGTTTCGAAAGGCGCCCTTTCCATGAATCCCCAGGAACAATTCGTCCCGGTAAGGGTCCAGCACCAACCCCAGCATTCCCTGGCCGTCCTTCACCAGCCCTACAG
>DXXH01000008.1:29109-51324 GCA_019416395.1 Clostridiales bacterium | reverse complement strand
CGATGGGGTCGATGATCCAGTTCCAACCGGGGGCCAGTTGGTGGTCTTCCTGCTCCTCGGCAAAAAAGTGGGCTTCCGGAAGCAAGGGCGACAAATGCTCCAGCAAATATTTTTGCGACGCCACATCGGCCTCGGTGACAAAATTGGCATGGCCCTCTTTGGTATATACTTGTGGACGGGGAATGGATTGAATCAAATTTCCCGCCTCTTTGACGATGACGCTGGCCTGAGCGGCCAGTTGTTCCAGTTCCATTGTGAGTATCCTTCCTTTCCCGGGTCAATCCCTTGCGGCTCATTATAGCACTGGTACGGGACCCATGCAACAGGGGAATGTTCTCAATCTGTTAAGAGAGCTTTAAAGAAAAACTCAGAACTTGTTCAAATGAAATTCAAAAAAACTGGGTATACTACAATCACAGCAGAAGAGAAGCGGTGCTAAACGATTTCTTCCCCTCTTGCTTTTTCATAGATTTTTCCTCTCTCTCCCGCCGTCTGGATTTTCCCAGGCGGCGTTTCCTTTTACAGGAAATGAAACTTCTGTAAAGGCAAATGACTTTATGAATGTTTTAAAGTAAAAAAAGCGAATACTTAGGAAAATCCAGGGATTTTAAAAACTGTTTGATATCTGTAAAGTAAACACCTTGTTTTGGCAAAAGAAAAGGCCCCGCCTGGAAAGGCGGAGCCGTAGGAGATGGTTTGGCCTATTTCTGAAATCAGATGATGGCCAGCAGAATAAAGTTCAAAATGAACAGAGCGGTAACCACCCACAGAATGGGGTGAACTTCCTTGGCTTTGCCCTTGCACACCTTGACAATGCAGTAGGTGATAAAGCCAGCGGCAATGCCATAGGAAATGCTGTAGCACAGCGCCATGAAAATACCGGCAAAGAAGGCGGGAATGGCTTCGCTCAGGTCGTCCCACTTGATCTCTTTGAAGGAAGAGGTCATCATCACGCCTACCAGCACCAACGCGGGAGCTGTTGCGGCAGAAGGAATAGCGCTGACAAAGGTTGCCAGGAAAGCGCTGAGGGCAAAGCAAATAGCCACCACAACGCTGGTAAAGCCGGTGCGGCCGCCAGCGCCGATGCCAGCGGCACTTTCCACAAAGGTGGTGGTGTTGCTGGTGCCGAAGATAGCGCCGATGGAAGTGGCAGTAGCGTCAGCGAACAGGGCACGGTCCATCTTGGAGTGGAAGCCAGCCTGGGTTTCCATGGCTTTTTCGTCCTCGTCGGAGAAGATGCCGGTGCGGCGGCCAGTACCGATGAAGGTGCCAATGGTATCAAAGGTGTCAGAGATGCTGAAAGCAAAAATAGTGATCAGCACCAGGGGGATCTTCGCCACATCGCTGAACAGAGAGGGAAGACCAGCGCTGGTGAAAATAGCGCCGAAGGTGGTGGGCAGCTGCTGGCAAGCATCGGTAAAGCTGATGGAGCTGGCCACAGAAGTGACGCCCATGGGAATACCGATGATAGCGGTGACCACAATGCCGATGAGGATGGCGCCCTTCACGTTGCATACCAGCAAAACAATGGTGAGCACCAGGCCAATGAGGAACAGCCACAGGGTGGGGTTGTTCAGAATGGCCATAGCGGGTACGCCGGAGTCAAAAGCCACGAACTTCACATTGAGGAAGCCAATGTAGGCCACAAAGATGCCAATACCGCCGCCAATGGCGTTTTGCAGGCTGCGGGGAATGGACTTGATGATGAACTTGCGGATCTTTGTCACAGTGATGATGATGTTGATCAAGCCGCAGATGAACACCATGGACAGAGTCTGCTGCCAGGTGAAGCCCAGTCCCAGGCACACCGTGTAGACGAAAAACGCGTTCAGACCCATGCCAGGAGCTTGGGCATAGGGAACGTTAGCCACCAAACCCATAATGAGGGTACCGATGATAGAAGCGATGATGGTGGCCAGGAACACGGCACCCCAGGGCATCAACTCTTCCTCTAAGCCGGCGGACCGGCCGCTAAGGGTGTTGGGGTTCACCACAATGATGTAGGCCATGGCGAAGAAGGTCGTCAGGCCGGCGATCACTTCCCGGCTAAGGGTGGTGCCGTTTTCCTTGAACTTGAAGAACTTTTCCATTTACTCACCTTCCTAAATAAATTACCGCTCAAGCGGTGAAGGCCAGAACGCAGTTTGTCCACCGGGATCCATCGCTACAATTCCGCACTGGCGAAGGGGCAGTTTCCAAAACGATCCAGCCAGGGTGATTGGCGCCAGAAGCGCCCATACGCTGATTATAATGTGGGAACGTCCATCTGTCAATCAGTGTAAAAATTCTTTGGAAAAAAATCGGAAGCTTTTGGTATTTTCTCTATTTTTGGCCCCCAGTTTCCGTGAGTCTGCCCGCTGCGGCGGTTTAGGTTTTCCCAGTTTTTGGATCGCTGTTTCCCCGCGGGTTATGCTGGGTTCTACTGGCGATCTCCTGTTTCAAAGCTTCGATCTGTTTGAGCCGTTCCGCCACACGGTGTTCACTGCCCTGGTCCGTGGGGTGGTAATATTTGCGACCCACCAGGGAATCGGGCAAACACTGCATGGCGGTCAGTTTATCCGGCGTGTTGTGGGCGTATTCGTACCCTTCCCCATAGTGAAGTTCTTTCATCAGCCGGGTGGGGGCGTTACGGATCACCAGAGGAACCGGTTCCGCCAGCATTTTCTGGGCGTCCTTTTTGGCGGTTTCATAGGCCTTGTACAAAGCGTTGGATTTGGGCGCCACCGATAAATACACCACGGCGTGGGTCAAGGTCACAGTGCACTCGGGCATACCGATAAAGTGACAGGCCTGGTAGGCTGCCGTTGCGATTTCCAGCGCTCTGGAATCCGCCATGCCAACGTCCTCGCTGGCGAAACGGATCAGCCGCCTGGCCACATACAGGGGGTCTTCCCCTGCTTCCAGCATGCGGGCAAGCCAGTAGATGGCCGCGTCCGGGTCGCTGTTGCGCATGGATTTGTGCAGGGCAGAGATCAGGTTGTAATGTTCCTCGCCGTTTTTATCGTAAAGAAGGGATTTCCGGTTGACGCACTGCTCTAAAATGTCTGGGGTGACATAGGTGGTTTCCCGCTCCCGGCGGCCGTTGAGTACCACCATTTCTAAAGTCCCCAACGCGGCACGGGCGTCCCCGTTGGCAAAATTGGCAATGGTCTCCAGCATGCCCTCTTCCAGACGGATATCCTGTCCGCCAAAGCCCCGGGAGTCTTTCAAGGCGTTTTCCAGTAGTTCCACCAGGTTTTCCGTGGTCAGGGCTTGCAGGACAAACACCTTGCACCGGGAAAGCAGAGCGGAATTTACCTCAAAAGAAGGGTTTTCCGTGGTGGCGCCGATCAGCACAATGCTTCCCTTTTCCACGAAAGGAAGGAAAGCGTCCTGCTGGGCTTTGTTAAAGCGGTGGATTTCATCTACAAAGAGTATGGTTTTCTCACCCATAAGGCGGTTTTGTTCCGCTTCTCCCATTACCCCTTTGATTTCTTTGATGCCGCTGGTCACGGCGCTGAAGTTGATGAAGTTGGCCTTGGTTTTTCCGGCAATGATCCGCGCCAGGGTGGTTTTCCCCACACCGGGCGGCCCCCAGAAAATCATAGAGGAAACTTTGTCCTGGTCGATGAGCTGGCGCAGGATTTTTCCTTCCCCCAACAGCTGTTCCTGGCCTACGAATTCCTCTAAGGTGCGGGGACGCATGCGGGTGGCGAGAGGGGTGTCCTGTGGGGACTGCTCAAAAAGGGATTGCTGTCTCATACTGTACCGCTCCTTTCTGGGAAAGAGGGTTTGGCCAGGCGGGGCGCCGCCCAGGCCAAGGCTCGTTTCCAGCGCTGTTCCACGCCTTTTCCATGGCCCCCCTTGTTCCATTCCAAAATGGTGTCCAGACCTTGGGAATGATAAAACTCATGAGCACGGCGGGTGCAATCTCCTACTGTGCGCAGCAGGGGCGGCCCGCCAAATTCTTCCCGATCCCCCAGGGAAAGGTAGATTTTTTCACTGGCCTGGGGCGGGTGGGATTCCATGTATTCCAGCCAGCCTGGATACCACAGGGAACCAGAGAGGGAACCTGCCACTTGAAACAAGCTTCCCTGGCGCTGGGCCCACAAAGCGAACAGCCCGCCCAGAGAGTAGCCTAGGATTCCCCGGCTTTCCCAGTTTGTGGTCAGGGAAAAGTGTTCCACTCCATAGGGCAGCGCTTTTTCCATTAAAAATTGAAGGTAACCTTCGCCTTCTCCCGAAAAATATTCTCCATCCCGGATTCCCGGAGCCGGCCAAGGGGTAAAATCCCGGTTGCCCTCTGCGGAAACAAAGAGAAGCGCCACAGGGGGCAGGTTTTCCCCCAGCATAGGCAAGCGTTCTTCCAGATTCCAGCCACACAGGCACAGCACAGGAAAAGGCCCGGGTCCTTCCGGTGTCAAGCAAGCGCAGGACCGCCCTTCCAAAGAAAATCGTTCCAGTTTTCCGTTCATCATACCCCTTCTTTCTGGCTGGATTCCGAGCTTTGCCAACAGTTTCAGGGAGTTCCTAGCCCACGCTTCGTTCTGTGCGGTATTCCCGGGGAGAGCGTTTCATGCGGCTCCGGAATACCTTGGAGAAATAAGCTGGATTGGAAAATCCCACCTGGGAAGCCACTTCGGCTACGGAAGCTTGGCTTTCCCGGAGCAAAGGCAGGCTGCGGCCAATGCGGTAATCCAACAGATAGTCAAAGAGGGATTGGCGCATCTGGCGGCGGAAAAACCGGCAGCATTCACTTTTGCACAGCCCCACTTCTTTCGACACGTCTTCCAGGGTGATTTTTTCCCCATAGTGCTGGTGAAGGTAGGCCAGAATCACCCGAAGACGCTGAATTTTTTCCGGGTCCGAAGGGGCTTGGGCCTGCTCTGCCCAGTGGCGGAACAACTGGCTCCAGGCTTCCAGTAGCTGACGCTGCACGTCCAGCTCAAAAAGTTCCGAGCGCTCCTGGGAAAGGGTGTAAATCTGGTCCAGAGCAGACAAAATCACCGCTTGCCACGGTTCTTCCGGGGAAAGCGCCAGAGAGGAACAACCGCTGCTTACAATGGTATCCACAAATTTCCGGCGGATAACGCAGCCTTCGTACCCGCCCAACAGACGGGGGTGGAAGGTCACCGAGAGATAATCGCAGTCAGAATCCCCTACCCGGCTGCCGGTGTGCAGGGCGTCGGAGTTGCAGAAAAGTCCTTCCCCAGCCCGCAGGTGATAGCCGGTGTCGTTGACCCGGTAATCGATTTCCCCGGAGAGGATCAAGGTCAGCTCAATTTCGTCGTGCCAGTGCCAGGGGAAAGAGCCGGTCTCATAGGAAGAGATCCGTTTCCGGCTGATGTTCACCGGAAATTCGTATGTGCCGTGGGATTTTAGTTCCCGTTTTTCTTTATTAACCCGTAATTCCATAAAAACCTCAATATAAGAAAAGAACTGCCCAATATTCTTGTTGCTTTTGGGGCTATGATCTCATTATAATAACAGTGTAAGCGGAAAGCAACCTGTTGAGCGAAATTTTACGGGAGGTCTTGCGGTATGGCGGTCTTAGTATTGGGCGGAGCTGGTTACATCGGTTCCCACACAGCTTATGAACTCATCGACAACGGAGTAGACGTGGTCATTGCGGACAATCTGGAAACAGGCCATCGGGAAGCGGTACATCCCAAGGCTAGGTTTTATCAGGGGGATATCCGGGACCGGGCGTTTTTGGATCAGCTGTTCCAGAAGGAGAAAATTGATGGGGTGATCCATTTCGCCGCCAATTCTCTGGTGGGGGAGAGCATGACAAACCCCTTGAAGTATTACGATAACAACCTGTGCGGCACCAAAGTGCTGTTGGAAGCCATGGTGGCGTACGGTATTGACAAGATCGTGTTTTCCTCAACCGCTGCTACTTATGGGGAACCGGAAAATATTCCGATCCTGGAAACCGATCCCACCCACCCCACCAACACCTATGGAGAGACAAAGCTCTCCATGGAGCGCATGTTCCACTGGGTAGGGCAAGCCCATGGGCTGCGGTATGTGTCCCTGCGGTACTTTAACGCCTGCGGGGCCCACAAGAGCGGCCAGATCGGGGAAGCCCATAACCCGGAAACCCATCTGATTCCCCTGATTCTCCAGGTGCCCCTGGGCAAACGGGAATCGGTGAGCATTTTCGGCAACGATTACGAGACACGGGACGGCACTTGCGTACGGGATTACATTCACGTCACCGACTTGGCCCAGGCCCATATCCTGGCCATGGAATATTTGAACAACGGCGGGGAAAGCTCCATTTTCAACCTGGGCAATGGGGTTGGCTTTACCGTGAAAGAAGTGATCGAAACCGCCCGGAAGGTCACCGGCCATTCCATTCCCGCGGTGGAGTCCCCCCGCAGGGCTGGGGATCCCGCCCAGTTGGTGGCTTCCAGCGAAAAGGCCCGGAACATTCTCCATTGGAAGCCTGAGTATGACGATTTGGAAACCATTATCGCTTCTGCTTGGAATTGGCACAAGTCTCACCCCAATGGGTTTGACCCGGCGTAATTAAAAAAGAATCCTGCTTTTTATCAGCGCCCCCTGGGTTTTCAGCAAATCCAGAGGGCGCTGGTCATATTGTAGAAAATGGAAAAGAGACTTTGCTTTTCCCCGCCCCCCTGTTATAATGGACGTAGAAGGGGGGAGTCTCATGAAAACAGGGCAACGGAAGCGCTGGGTGCTCCCAGTTTGCATTTTGACCGTGTTGGCAGTAGTGTGCTTTGGCGTGTATGGGCTCATGCTCTGGTTTGGTTCCCCTTTGATTCCCGGCAGCTTGGAGCGGCGGATCTCCTCTCAGGTCATGGAACATCAGAAGGAGCTTTCCCAGGTGGTCCAAACCTGTCAGGAGTCCAAACAGATCCCAGAGGAACTTCCGTTGGGTGGCCTGGTGCGGAAGATGGACTTTTGGAACGGTACCCAGGCAGTGGAGTTTTTCTGCAATGGCTGGGGATTGGCGCCTTCTTCTTCCTATTACGGTTTCTACTATTCCCCGGCCGGTCCCCTGGGATATGGGGGAGCAGAGGTAGAGCTGACTCCTGTAGATGGCGGGGGATACCGCTGGGAAGACAGCGGCAATCATGGATTTACCAAGGAAATCACAGAAGACTTCTATTATTATGAAGCCCATTTTTGAGGAGAGATGTGTATGAATCAAAAAGAACGAATGCTTGGGGGATTGCCTTTCAAGCCCTGGCTGGACGGGCTTTCGGAAGAGCGTCTGGCCTGCCAGAAGAAGCTGCGCCGGTTCCAGGAACTCCCCCCGGAAGACTGGGAAGGAGCGACAGCGCTGCTCAAGGAGATTTTTGGCAAAACGGGGGAGACACTCCATGTGGTGCCGCCGTTATTTTGCGATTATGGAACCAATATCCAAGTGGGGGAAAACTTTTTCGCCAATTATCATTTTACCGTGTTGGATTCCGCACCGGTGATGATTGGGGAAAACGCTCAGATTGGTCCCAATGTTTCCCTGTATACTGCCGGGCACCCCATGTATCCCGATGCCCGGAACAGCGGTTACGAATGGGGAATGCCCATCACCATCGGAAAGAATGTGTGGATCGGTGGAAACACTGTGGTTTGCCCTGGTGTGACCATTGGGGATTGCGTGGTGATCGGGGCAGGAAGCGTGGTCACAAAGGATATCCCGTCTTGGACGGTAGCGGTTGGGAATCCCTGCCGGGTGATTCGGGAGATCACCGAGGCTGACCGGGATTTTTACTACCGGGACCGGAAATTTGACGTGGACGATTATTTGCCGTAAGGCCCACTGCTTTGGGCAAAAGAAAAAGCCGGGGATCCCCGGCTTTTTCCATGATGTTTTTCTTGCCCAAGATATTTGTGTTTTAAAACGGGTTTAGGAGTTCTGGAAAGCGTTTTGCAGCACGGTGGCGACCTCTTCCCGGGTGATGGGGCTTTGGGGGCGGAAGCCGCCTTCTGCGTCGCCGTTCATCAACCCTTCTGCCTGAACAAAGCTTACAGCTTCCTGGGCCCAGTCGCTGGTGGGCTTGGCGGCCAGCTTCGCAAAATACTCTTCAATAGCCTTGGCGGCGATTTCCTTGATTTGTGCTTCGGTCATTTCAGGTTCCTCCTTTCCGGCCCCGCTCATGGCTTGTACCATGGCGGGATAATCTTTGTACGCCCAGTTTCCGTCAAAAGTCTTCCCGGCAATCACCAGACGGTCGGTATACTGCCATATGCCGTAGTTTTTCCGGTAATCACAGGAATCGCTCCACTGGGCCACCCATTTGTCGTACTTGTCCAGTTGGGCGCTGTTCAGTTTGCCGTTGAGCCAGGACAACATGGAATAGATGCCGCAATAGAGTCCGGTGGCTTCCAAGGCGCCGCAGTACGCTTGGCAGATGGAAACCAAGTCTGACCCAGCCTGGGAACTGTCCTCTACGTCGTACCATACGCCGTAGAGAGGTTTTCTCCCATTCAGCAGCCGCAGGGTGTGTTGGGCTTCGCTTTTCGCCATGCTGGTGTTGGTGGCGTAGGAATACAGGTAGACGCCCCAAGGCATATTGGCGGCTTGGGCTTTGTTCACGTTTTCCTCGAAACGTTTGTCGGCCTGGTTTGTGTAGTCGCTGCCGAATCCGCACCGGATAATGACAAATTCCACACCGGCGTTTTTTAAGGCGACAAAATCCACACTGCCGTTCATTTCGGAAATGTCTACGCCTTTCTTTTGGATAGTAATCCCTCCTAACGCAATAATTTTGGGAATGTCCCAGGGAGTATTGTAGAAGTTGAAGGTGCAGTAGGAGTTGGAAACGCTGATTTTTTCAAACACTTGACGGAACGGGGATTCTCCTGTAAACTAAGAAGGTCCCAGGAAGGGGCGAAGCCGTTCAGAAGGACGGAAGACCTTTTACCATAATTTAATGAAAGTATTATTTAGAATGTTGCAGGAAGCAAATCAGGCACGTTGGAGCGGGCCGGGTTTGTTTCCTTTTGTTTAGGAGATAGAACGATGGAACTGCAAGAATTCTTTTCGCAAAATCCCAAGTTAGCTTTGGGGTTTTCAGGCGGAGTAGATTCCGCCTATTTGCTCTATGCGGCAGTGAACTGCAAAGCCCAGGTGCAGCCCTACTTTGTGAAAACCCAATTCCAGCCTGAATTTGAGCTGGCGGATGCAAAACGTCTGGCAGCGGAGTTGGGCGTGGAGCTGACGGTGTTGGAGATGGATATTCTGGCGGTTCCCCGTGTGGGGGAAAACCGGCCGGACCGGTGTTACGATTGCAAACGGGCGTTGTTCGGACGGCTGCGGGAGCAGGCGTTGGCAGATGGCTACACTCTGTTGATCGACGGCACCAACGCTTCCGATGATGCAGGTGACCGTCCTGGAATGCGTGCCCTCGGGGAGCTTTCCGTCCGTTCCCCCCTGCGGGAATGCGGCATCACCAAGGCGGA
Source organism: Clostridiales bacterium (assembly GCA_019416395.1). Taxonomy (GTDB): domain Bacteria; phylum Bacillota; class Clostridia; order Oscillospirales; family Acutalibacteraceae; genus Acutalibacter. The sequence continues at coordinate 41,910 of DXXH01000008.1, read as the reverse complement.
AGTGCGGAGACTTTCCAAAGAGGCGGGGCTGTTCACTTGGAATAAGCCCGCCTACGCCTGTCTGGCTACCCGGGTGCCCACAGGGGAAGCCATTGACGAAAAGATCCTTCACCGTGTGGAAGCTGGGGAAAACGCCCTATTCCAGATGGGCTTTTCCGATTTCCGGGTGCGGGTGTACCATGGAGCCGCACGGCTTCAGCTGCCTGGGGAACAGATAATGGAAGCGGTGTCCCGCCGGGAAGAAGTGCGAAACGCTTTGGCGCCCTGGTTTGACACGGTGCTGTTGGATTTGAAAGAGCGCTGAGAGATTTTATATATGGAATGGAGACGCTTGGAGAAATCCAGGAAGGCTTTGGGGCTCCATTCTGGAAGCGGAGAAAAGGAAGTGTTCTCATGGATCAGCAAGAAATACGTTCCCTGCTGGAGCAAGTGGCTCAGGGAAAACGTTCGGTGGACGAAGCGGTTCTGGCCTTGAAAATGGAACCGTTCCGGGAGTTGGGATTCGCCAAGGTGGACAATCACCGTGGGCTGCGCCAAGGGGCGGCGGAAGTGATCTATGGAGCGGGGAAAACGCCCCAGCAGATCCGGGACATTGGGGCTTCCATGCGGGAAACCGGGGAAAAGGCGGTGCTCATCACCCGCATGTCCCAAGAAGCGGCGGATTTTGTGGGCCAGACATTGCCCTTGACCTATCACCCCATGGGACGGATTGGAATCTTGGGGGATATGCCTGAACCCACAGGGAAAGGAACCATTGTAGTGGCTACCGGGGGAACCAGCGACATGCCCGTGGCGGAAGAAGCCGCCCTGACTGCGGAAGTGCTGGGGAATCGTGTCACACGCCTGTATGATGTGGGAGTGGCTGGGTTGCACCGAACCCTTTCCCACTTGGAAGAGATTATGAGCGCCCGGGTGATCATTGCCATAGCCGGAATGGAAGGCGCTTTGGCAAGTGTGATCGGGGGCCTCTCCGATTGCCCGGTGATCGCCGTTCCCACCAGCGTGGGATATGGGGCCGCTTTTGGCGGTTTGGCAGCGCTGTTGTCCATGCTCAATTCCTGTGCCAGTGGCGTCAGCGTGGTAAATATCGATAACGGGTTCGGGGCCGGCTACTTAGCCAGCATGATCAACCATCTGTAAAAGAATTTCAAAGCAAAAAGCTTGGAACCAGCGTCCTTTGGGATTGGCTGGGGGAAGGAGTCACAATGAAAACCTTGTATTTGGAATGCAATATGGGTGCTGCCGGGGATATGCTTACGGCGGCTTTACTGGAGCTCTATCCTCACCCGGAAGAATTCGTCCAGCGCATGAACGGGCTCCACATTCCCGGGGTGGAATTCAAAGCCCAATCTGCAGTGAAGTGTGGGATTAACGGTACGCATGTATCCGTCACAATTCATGGGGAAGAGGAAGAAAGCCAGGATGTTCACCTGCATCATGACCATGCACATGAGCATCATCACGACCACGATCACGATCACGACCATGAGCATGACCACGATCACGATCACCATCATGACCACGAACATGATCACGGTCACGACCACAGCCATACCCATGGGCAAGGACACCATCATGCCGGCATGGGGGATATTCGGCATATTTTGTCCCATCTGGAGATCCCCCAGCAGGTTCGGGAAGACGCTTTAGCTGTTTACGAACTGATTGCCCAGGCAGAGAGCCACGCCCATGGCCGTCCTGTGGAAGAAATCCATTTCCACGAAGTGGGGACCTTGGACGCTGTCACCGATGTGGTGGCGGTGTGCTGGCTGATTCACGAATTGGCGCCGGATCAGATCTTGGCGTCTCCCGTACATGTGGGCTGTGGGCAAGTTCGTTGCGCTCACGGGATTTTACCGGTTCCTGCTCCGGCCACAGCGTATATTCTTCAGGGTGTGCCCACTTATGGTGGAGCAGTTCAAGGAGAGCTTTGCACCCCCACAGGCGCAGCGCTTTTGAAGCATTTCGTGAAGGAGTTCGGTCCTTCGCCGGTGATGCGCGTGGAGAAAATCGGCTATGGAATGGGGAACAAGGAATTTGAAGTTGCCAATTGTGTTCGGGCCATGTTGGGGGAGACCCAGGAGAATCGACAGTCGGTGGTGGAGCTTTGCTGCAACCTGGACGATATGACTCCGGAAGCGTTGGGATTCGTCCAGGAGCGCTTATGGGAAGGGGGTGCTCTGGACGTGTATACCACTGGGATTGGCATGAAGAAAAACCGTCCCGGAGTGCTGCTCACTTGCATGTGCCGAGAGGAAGACCGGGAAAAAATGATTTCCCTGCTGTTTGCCCATACCACCACACTGGGAATCCGTGAGAAGGTGTGTAACCGCTACACGTTGACCCGATCCCAGAGAACGGTGGATACCGTTTATGGACCGGTACGGATCAAGGAATCCACTGGGTGGGGTGTTTCCCGGGAAAAGCCGGAATACGACGATCTGGCCCGTATTGCCCGGGAACAAGGTATCACGTTGGAGCAGGTAAAAAAACAGTTGTGATAAAGTCGGAAAAGAGCCTCTGCAAAGGGGCTCTTTTTACATTTTGGGGAATTCTAGGCCGGATTTGGAAGGTTTCCATGGCTAGACGGGGAACGGAAAACTGGGCTGTTGGTTGCCGTTGTATTTCCGGACTTATGGATTCTTGCCTTGCTGGTGTGCGAAAGGGCTCTGGCCAAAAGGGAAAAAGACCTGCCGGATTAGAAACAACTAACTTTTTTAAAAAGTTTTCCAAAAAGGCCTTGACAAATTCCTCAGAGAAGTCTAAACTTAAACTCGTTCAAGAGTTAGAAATTCCTAACTCTTTTGTTTAAGCAAACGGTTAGACAATTCTAACTGAAAGGTGCCAAGGAGGGACAGCCTATGATGCCATTGTCGGTAGCCAAGTCTGGCGAGACCTTTACGATTTTAAAGGTTACAGGAAAAGACGAGGTGCGGCAGCACTTGGCCGAACTGGGATTTGTGGTAAACAGCGAAGTCACTGTGGTCAATGAATTGGGGGGGAACCTGATTCTCCAGGTGAAAGACAGCCGTATCGCTCTGGACAGGAATATGGCCAACCGCATACTGATTTGACACAGCTTTGGAAAGGAGAGAGAGCATGAAGACATTGCGCGACGCAAAGGTGGGAGATACGGTCAAGGTGGTCAAACTTCATGGGGAAGGCGCCACAAAACGCCGGATCATGGATATGGGGATCACAAAGGGAGTGGAAGTCTACCTGCGGAAAGTAGCACCTTTGGGGGATCCTATGGAACTCAGTGTGCGGGGCTATGAGCTTTCCCTGCGTAAGGCAGACGCTGAGATGATTGAAATCGCCTGAGGCGGTGGAGCGGAGAGCTCCTTTTTTAAACCAACATAGTTAGTTATTTCTAACAAAGAAAGGGAGACAAACCATGAAGATCACAATCGCCCTGGCAGGAAATCCCAACTGTGGGAAGACCACCTTGTTCAATGCCTTGACCGGTTCCAACCAGTACGTGGGCAACTGGCCCGGAGTGACCGTGGAGAAGAAGGAAGGCCGGCTGAAAGGGCATAAAGAGGTGGTGATCCAGGACCTGCCCGGCATTTATTCCTTATCCCCTTACACGTTGGAAGAGGTGGTAGCCCGCGGGTATCTGGTGGGAGAACGTCCCGATGCCATTTTGAATATTGTGGACGGCACGAACATTGAGCGGAACTTGTACCTGACTACCCAGCTGATCGAATTGGGGATCCCTGTAGTGGTAGCGGTCAATATGATGGACTTAGTCCGCAAGAATGGGGATACCATTGACTCCAAGAAGCTAGGAGAAGCCCTTGGCTGCCAGGTGGTGGAAATAAGTGCCTTGAAGAACGAAGGGGGTATGGAAGCCGCTGAAAAGGCGGTGCAGGCTGCCCAGATGCCCAGGAGGGATAAGGAACTGCCCCATGTGTTCACCGGGAGTGTGGAGCATGCCATCGCCCACATTGAGGAATCCATATCTGGGAAAGTGGAGCCCCGCTATTTGCGCTGGTATGCCATCAAAGTGTTTGAGCGGGACGAAAAGGTAATGGAAGAGTTGGGTCTGGATACAGCGTTGAAAGCCCATTTGGAAGAACATATCCAAGACTGTGAAAAAGAGCTGGACGACGATGGGGAAAGTATCATCACCAACCAGCGGTATGTCTACATCAATGGGATCGTGGAAAAAGCCGTGAAGAAAAAAGCGGCCCTTCACAGCTTGAGCACCTCGGATAAGATCGATAAGATCGTCACCAACCGGATCCTGGCTTTGCCTATTTTCGCTTTGGTGATGGTGGCGGTCTATTGGGTGGCGATGGGTCCCCTTGGCACATTCCTTACCGACTGGACCAACGACGTGCTGGGTTCCGCCTGGCTGGTGGAAGGTTCCCGAAGCCTGCTTTCCGGCTGGGGTACCGCGGACTGGCTCACCGGTTTGGTAGCCGATGGTATTGTGGCCGGCGTGGGAGCGGTGCTCGGATTTGTACCTCAAATGTTGGTGTTGTTCCTGCTGTTATCCATTTTGGAAGACATCGGCTATATGGCCCGTGTGGCGTTTATCATGGACCGGATTTTCCGGAAGTTTGGGCTTTCGGGGAAAAGTTTTATCCCCATGCTCATTGGGTCCGGATGCGGTGTGCCGGGGGTTATGGCTTCCCGTACAATTGAAAACGAACGGGACCGGCGCATGACGGTTATGACCACCACGTTTGTGCCCTGTAGCGCCAAAATGCCCATTGTGGGTTTGTTTGCCGGGGCGTTGTTTGGCGGTTCGGGCCTGGTGGCGGTATCTGCCTATTTCGTGGGAGTAGCCGCGATTGTGATGTCTGGGATCATCTTGAAAAAGACCAGAATGTTCGCTGGTGGCCCAGCGCCCTTTGTGATGGAGCTTCCCGCGTATCATGTGCCTGCTGCAGCAAATGTGTTCCGTGCCACTTGGGAGCGGGGCTGGTCCTTTATCAAGCGGGCCGGCACGATTATCCTGGCGTCCTCGATCATTTTGTGGTTCCTCCAGGGATTCGGATTTGTGAACGGCCAGTTCGGCATGGTAGAGGACAACAACACTTCGCTGCTGGCTGCCATTGGAAGTGTGATCTGCGTTATTTTCGCTCCCTTGGGATTTGGGGATTGGCAGTCTTCCGTAGCGGTGTTCACCGGGTTGATCGCCAAGGAAAATGTGGTTTCCACCTTTGGCGTGCTGTTCCAGGTCGGCGCTGAAGTGGCGGAAGACGATCCCAGCTTGTGGACCGCTGTGGCAGCCCACTACACGCCTTTGGTTGCCTATAGCTTTATGATCTTCAATCTGTTGTGTGCCCCCTGCTTTGCGGCGATGGGCGCCATTAAGCGGGAAATGAACAACTGGAAGTGGACGTTAGGCGCCATTGGCTATATGTGCGGTTTGGCCTATGTGGTTTCCCTGATTGTGTATCAAATCGGCTCCCTGTTTGTGGGCGGCGGGTTTGGCGTAGGCACTGTGGTAGCTTTGGTAGCCATTGTAGCCATTGTGTACCTTCTGGTTCGGAAAAATCCCTATGAGGGAGAGCGCTTGACATCACGTGCTGTCAATGCCATGGGCCAGTGAAAAATCACTTTGGAGAAATAAGAAGAAAGGCGGTGGGAAAGATGATCCCAACCATTATCGGAACCATTATCATAGGAGCGTTATTTTTCGCCATTATCGGAAAGGGCATCTACAACCGCAGGCACCACAAATCTGGGTGCGGCAGTTGCAGCGGGTGCTGTGGCTGTAGCGGGTGCCATTCTTGCGGGGTGACGGTGACCAAGAACACACAGCAATAACTTTTTCTAAGTAGATTTTACCAAGTGAATTCTCTCTCTGAAACGCGCCGGATTTTTTCCACCGGCGCGTTTTTAGATTTCCTTGACCGTTTCGGTCCGATTTTGTATAATGACAGAAAAGAGGGTCGTGGGGAAGGACCGCCAGTTTGCGGCGGGAATAGACCAGGGGAGTGAGCATATGGAACACAGCAAAGTTTTCTCAGCGATCAAAAACGCTTATCCCAAGCTGACTTCAGCGGAGCAGGCGGCCGCTGATTTCTTTTTGCAAAACCGGGAAAAGGGGGATTTTTCTTCCAAAGCGGTGGCGGCAAAGCTGTACGTGTCGGAAGCGTCCCTGTCCCGGTTTGCCCAGAAGTGCGGATATAAAGGCTATCGGGAGTTTATCTACGAATACCAGCGCCCATTTAACGAGGAAGGACCTTATCCCAGTTTCAGCCAGGTGACCAAAGAGGTTTTGGCCCGCTACCAGGATTTGCTGGACAGCAGCTACCGGCTTGTGGACGAGGGTCAGATGCGCCGGGTGTCCCAGATGTTTTCCAACAGCCGGCGGGTGTACGTGTACGGAATGGGAAGCTCGGGATTTGCCGCCCGGGAGCTGAGCCTGCGGCTGATGCGTACAGGCTTGATCGTGGAATCCATTACCGATACCCACATGATCCGTATGAATGCAGTGCTGGTGGACGAAAGTGTGACTGTGGTGGCCATCAGCCTGTCGGGAGCTACCCGGGAAGTGCTGTGGGGTGCCAAGGAAGCCAGGCGGCGTGGAGCAAAAGTGGTACTGATGACCGCAAACCGTGACCCGGAGATGAAACAGATCGCCGATGAAGTGCTGCTGGTAGCCACGGAGAAATATTTGTCCGCCGGTTTGCAGATTTCCCCTCAGTTTCCGGTGCTGGTGATGATGGACTTGTTTTTTGCCTACTATTTGAGCAACGATGAGTTTTTCAACAGGGAACGGTATCAGCGCACTATGGAAGCGCTAGCGGAACTTAGGACCAGCGAGGAAGGATAAAAAAACCACCTGTGCGTTTGGACGCGTAGGTGGTTTTTCATTTATTCCTGTACGTTGATGATCACTTTCATGGTGGTTTCCCGGTTGGCGTCGATGTACTGATAGGCTGCCAAATAGTCTTGGAAGGCAAAGTGCTTGGAAATCAAAGGTTTCAAATGGACTTTTCCTTCTTCTACCAGCTCAATGGCTTTCCGGTAGTCCTCGTCCCGGTACATCATCGAGGTGTTCAAATCCAGTTCGTGATCGTTAAGTACGGCCAGATCGATATCCCCCCGTGTGGCGAACACCGCCACCAGAATGATGGTGCTTCCCTTTCGGGCATATTGAATCGCCTGACCCATGGTCACGTTGTTTCCGGCGCAGTCATAGATCACGTCCGCCTTGTCCGGACCAAAGCAGGCTACAAATTCCTGGCCAAAATCCTTTTCCCGGGTGTTGACGCACAGATCCGCGCCGCATTCCTTGGCTTTTTCCAGGCGGATCTGGCTCACGTCAGTGACCATCACTTTCCGGGCGCCCAGACCTTTGGCCACCTGGGCCACCAAGATGCCAATGGGGCCGGCTCCCAGCACGCAGATATCCTTGCCGGTGACATCGCCCGCCCGCCGTACCGCATGGACTGCCACCGCCAGGGGCTCGATCATGGCGCCTTCGTCAAAGCTCATGGAATCCGGCAGAGGGGTCAATTTTGACGCGTCCACAGCAAAGTACCGGGAAGCCACCCCTGTAGTTTGGAAGCCCATGACTTTCAGTTCCTCGCAGAGATTGTATTTCCCGTGGCGGCAGGGCCAGCATTTCCCGCAAACCACCTGGGGCTGAATGGTGACTTTCTGGCCTACGGTAAACCCGGTCACTCCTTCACCTAAAGCGGCGATTTCCCCGGAAACCTCATGTCCCTGGGTGATGGGGTACTTGGTAAAGGGGTGTTCCCCGTGGTAAACGTGTATATCCGAGCCGCAGATGCCGATTTTCTCAATTTTCACCAACGCTTGGCCAGGTCCGGCTTCCGGCGTAGGGATTTCCCGAAACTCAATGACGCCTGGGGCAGTCATGACTTGTTGTAGCACAAAAATCTCTCCTTATCATCGAAATTTCTGGAGAAATTATACCATAAGATTAGAAAAAAGAAAAGGATTTACCGGCGTTCCTATAAAAAGTTTTCCATGTGAAATCAAAGGAAAAGAAGTCTTGCTGGTATTTTTGTGGAAAAGTAAAATTCCCCTCTGGCTTTTTTCGGGGAAAATGCTATACTGAGTGAGGATAGATTTCACCCTTTTTGGGTGCTTTTGGGAGGTAGAAAGTATGATGCAGTTGGGCGCTCAGCTATTCACTTTGCGGGATTATACCCAGACGGCCAAAGATCTGGATTACTCCCTGGGGCAAGTGGCAAGCATGGGATATAAGACCGTGCAGATTTCAGCCATTGGACCGATCCCGGCTGAAACGGTGCGGGAGCTTTGCGAGAAACATGGTTTGAAGATCGTCCTAACCCACACCGATCCCAACCGGATTTTAAACGACACGGAAGCGGTGATTCGGGAACACGACATTATGGGGTGTGATTACATCGGCATTGGCATGATGCCTGGGAAATACCGGACGCCGGAATGGCTTTGGCATTTTGCAGAGGATTATAAAGAGCCCGCCAAAAAGATTGCTGCGGCGGGGAAGCTGCTCATGTATCATAACCACAATCTGGAGTTCCAGAAATTCAACGGCAAGCTGATCCTGGAAACGCTGATGGAAAGCTTCACGCCCCAAGAGATGGGCTTTACCCTGGACACTTACTGGGTGCAGATGGGGGGCGGGGACGTGTGCGCCTGGATAGAGAAACTGGCGAACCGGATCCCCTGTGTCCATCTGAAGGATATGGCAGTGCGGGGCATGGAACCCATTATGGCGCCGGTGATGGAAGGCAATCTAGATTTTGAAAAAATTCTGGCCACCCTGGAGAAAACAGGAAAAACCAAATACCTGCTGGTGGAGCAGGATATTTGCCAGGGCAGTCCCTTTGACTGCTTGAAAACCAGCTATGAAAACCTGCATCGTCTAGGGTACGAATAAGACTTTCGGGGGGGAGACAGATGGACGTTTTGGAAAACACAGAGAAAATGGATCCGAAACTTCCCGGGAAAGGTTCTCGAAAAGCCTGGAACGTGGCTTTGGATATCTGTGGGGAATGCGGCTTGTATATCCTGGTCAATTACGGGTTGAGCTGCGTGAATCTGTCTTTTTGGAATCACCCAATTCGCATCTTGACTTTTGCGGTCAATCTGGTGGTACTGGGAAAATTTCTGGCTGCCTTAGAGAAAGTGTGCCCTGCCAAATGGTTGAAATGGACAGCATTTGCTGTCAGTGTGGGCATCGTTGTTTTGCTGGTGTGGCTGGTGGGGTATTTTCCTATTTCCCAAACACCGGTCAGGCTGCCTTGGGACCGGTAGCCCGGAAAAGTGAGAGGATAAAATTCCGCTTCGCCAATGGATTGAAGCTATTAAAGTTCTTTGCTGGGTGCTAGCTGGGGTTGGAAAAAGACTCCCGACAGTGGACCGGGTAATCCAATGGTGGATTTTTTCCATAGGCGGAGTGTTTGGTGTGTGGTTTTGCCCGTTGGGGAAGAGAATTTTGTTTTCCCTGGGAACCATTTTAGATTCGGCTGGAACAATCAAACTGTGACGGAAAGGAGTCAACAACATTGGAACAAGTGAGACTTGGAATTATCGGCGTAGGCAATATGGGAAGCGGCCACGCCCAGAATATTTTAGACGGGAAATGCCCGGAAATCGTGATCACGGCAGTGGCGGACCGGCGGGAGTCCAGACGGCAGTGGGCCAAAGAGACGTTACCCGAAAACGTGGCTATTTTTGAGGAAGGAAGTGACCTGATCAAAAGCGGCTTGTGCGACGCGGTACATATTTGTACGCCTCATTATCAACACCCGGTGTTGGCCATAGAAGCGTTTGAGGCAGGGCTGCATGTCATGTGTGAAAAGCCCGCAGGGGTGTATACCAAAGCGGTGCGGGAAATGAATGCGGCTGCCGATAAAAGCGGCAAAGTGTTCGCCATGATGTTTAACCAGCGCACCAATTGTGTGTACCGGAAAATGCGGGAAATGGTCCAAAGCGGGGAGCTGGGGGAATTGAAGCGGGTAAACTGGATCATCACCGATTGGTACCGCACCCAGATTTACTACGATTCCGGCGACTGGCGTGCCACATGGGACGGGGAAGGCGGCGGCGTGCTGTTGAACCAGTGCCCGCACCAGTTGGATTTGCTCCAGTGGATTTGCGGGCTTCCCAAAACGGTGCAGGCTTTCTGCCAAGAGGGAAAGTGGCATGACATCGAGGTGGAAGACGATGTGACCGCCTACCTGCAATTCCAAAACGGAGCCACAGGGGTGTTTGTCACCACCACAGGAGACGCCCCTGGCACCAACCGGTTTGAAGTCACAGGAACAAGGGGCAAACTGGTCTGCGAAAATGACCAGCTCACGTTTTGGAAGCTGGGTGTTGACGAGCGGGAGTTTTGTGCCACCGCTCAAAATGGGTTTGAAAAGCCCCCCTGTGAGAAAATCCAGGTGGAAACAGACGGGGAAAACTCCCAGCATGTGGGGGTGTTAAACGCTTTTGCCGGAAAGATCCTCCATGGGACTCCCCTGGTGGCCGATGGCAAAGAGGGGATCAATGGCCTGACCTTGTCCAATGCCATGCATCTTTCCAGTTGGCTGGGGCAGCCTGTGGAGATTCCCTTTGACGAGGATTTGTTCCTTGCCGAACTGGATAAGCGGCGGAAGAATTCCCGGAAAAAGACGGGGAAGGACCTGACTTTTTCCACGGAAGGAACCTATTGAGGAGGAAACATAATGGAACAGATTTTGCTTTCCGGGTTTTCCGATGAGATTGCCCCGGAATTTGATACGCAGCTGGAAACACTTGGAGAGTTTGGCCTTTCCTATCTGGAACTTCGGGCGGCAGATGGAGTCAACGTGTCCGATTTTACTCCAGAGAAAGTGAAGGAAGTAAAGCGCAAGCTGGACGGCGCTGGAATCCAGGTGTCGTCCATTGGCTCGCCCATTGGGAAGATCGGCATTAAAGAGGATTTTGCGCCCCATTTGGAAAAGCTCAAGCGTACCCTGGAAATCCAGAAAGAATTGGAAGCACCCTATGTGCGTATGTTCAGTTTTTATCTGCCGAAAGATCGGGACCCCGGGGAGTTCCGGGAAGAAGTGATGGACCGTGTGGGGCGCATGGTGGAAGAAGCCAAGTCTTGGGATTCGGTATTGCTTCACGAGAACGAAAAAGGAATTTATGGGGATAAGGCATGCCGCTGCAAGGAATTGATGGACGCCTTTTACGGCCCCCATTTTCACGGGGTATTTGATTTTGCCAACTTTGTGGAAGTGGGACAGGAGACCTTGCCGGCTTACCAGCTTTTGAAGCCCTATATTGGGTATGTGCACATCAAGGACGCTTTGGCCAGGGAGAAAAAGGTGGTTCCCGTGGGGCAGGGTGACGGTCATGTCAAAGAGATCCTGGGGGATTTGTTGGGCGGCGGATGGAAGGGCTTTTTGTCCTTGGAGCCCCATTTGATCGATTTCGCCGGATTGGCGTCCTTGGAGCAAGAAGCCCGGAAGCGGGAAAACGCCTTGGACGGAAAAAGCGCATGGAAGCTGGCGCTGGATTCCCTGCGGGGAATGCTGAAGGAGATAGGCCAAGAGGGGGCAGTGTGATATGGGCGATTTCCGAGTTGGCGTAGTGGGATGCGGCAGCATTGCCCAGGTGCATGGGACGGTACTTCAGCATTTAGAGGGCGTAGAGCTTGTAGCTTGCGCGGATATCCGTCCGGAACGTGCTCAGTCCTATGCCGGGAAATTTGGCGGCACAGCCTACGATTCCTTGGAAAAGATGTTGGATCAGGAGCGGCTGGACGCCGTCCATCTCTGCACCCCTCACTACCTTCATACCCCTATGGCTCAGATGGCGGCAGAGCAGGGGATCCATGTGTTCACGGAGAAACCCCCTGTCATCAATTGGGAGCAGTGGACGCAATTTCAAGAGCTGGAAAAGGCCCCTGTGCGAGTAGGGGTGTGTTTCCAAAACCGGTATAACCCCAGTGTACGGCTGCTTCAAGATACCCTTCGTTCTGGAAAAGTGGGGAAGGTATTGGGGGCCAGGGCCTTTGTCACTTGGCACCGGGAAGCTCCTTACTATACGGAAAGCGGTTGGCGGGGCGCTCTGGATACAGAAGGGGGCGGAGTTCTGATCAACCAGTCTGTGCACACCTTGGATTTACTGGTTCAATTTCTGGGACGGGCAAACTGTGTGGAAGCAGTAATGGCCAACCATCATTTAAAAGGCGTGATTCAAGTGGAAGATATCATGGAAGCCTATTTGAAGTTCGGGGACGCCAGCGCCTTGTTTTACGCTACCACAGCACACTGTGCCGATTCCCCTGTGTTGGTGGAAATCGTCTGCGAAAACGCCACCCTGCGCATGGAAGAACAAGAGGTTGCCTATACCTGGAAAGATGGCACAAAGGAACGGTTTAGTTTGGCGGCTCCGAAAGTTCCCTCCACAGGGAAAGCCTATTGGGGCGCCAGCCATGGACTGTGCATTGAGGATTTCTACAGCTGTGTCCGGGAAGGAAGACCGTTCCCCAACGACATTCCTGGAATTCGGGATACTGTGGAATTGATGCTGTCCATGTACCAGTCTGCCAGAGAAGGAACTGTGGTGGAGTTGGAGTGACCTACGGTTTGAATTTTCTATAAAATGATTGGGCTGTCGCATTACCTGCGGCAGCCTTTTTGTGTTTTTCAGCGCCGTAGGGAAGATTCTCTAAGATTGTAAACACCAAGGGGAGTTTATGGATTCATCATTTGAAGAAAATTTTGTTCTGTGGCAAGGTGGGCGAAAAATGCGTTATGTCAATTAGATGTTCCTGTTTTAAGACAAAATAATAAAAACACACGAGTTAATTAAAATAATTAATCTATATACTTAATTTTTTTA
>DXXH01000008.1:24610-29099 GCA_019416395.1 Clostridiales bacterium | reverse complement strand
CAAGGTCATAATGCGGATACGAAAAAACCTTGAGAAAGGCAGGAGACATATGGCAAAAGAACGGTTTCATGCACCTGCCCAATGTCCGGTGTGTGGGCAGCCCATGGTGGTTACAAAGCTTCAATGTTCCCATTGCGGCACAGAGCTCAGTGGAGAGTTCGTGCCCTGCCGGTTTTGCCGATTGGAGGAACGGCATTTGCGGTTTGTGGAAACTTTTTTGCGGTGCCGTGGATCGATCAAGGAAGTGGAGCGGGCTTTGGGGGTCAGCTATCCCACAGTGAAAAATATGCTGGACGCTGCCCTGACAGCGCTGGGATTCGACGAAAAACCGGAACTCCGGACTCTCCGGGAAAAAGAGGAGCGGTCGGAGATTCTGCAAAGGCTTTCCGAAGGGGAGATCGATGTGGATACAGCGATTGAGGCCCTGAATCAGATCAAGGGGGGAAAATAACATGAGTGAGGAAAAGCGCCGGATTTTAGAAATGCTGGAAGCCGGGAAAATCACCCAGGAAGATGCAGTCCGTTTATTGGACGCCCTGGGCGAGGAAAGTTCCAGTCCGGCCCCAGAAGAATCTGCCGGGTCAGAGAATGTCAAAACCGACTGGGCGGAAGTTTTGGAAAATTTGGGAGCCGGTGTGGATAAGGCTGTGAAGGAAGCAATCCAAGCGGCAGCACCGTCTTTGGAAAGTTTGGGTGCGGAAGTGGACGCCACTATGAAGCAGGCCCTGAACGTTCTGAAAAACAGCACTGTGTCGGAATCATTCCGCACCACAGCTAATCCTATGGATATTCCTTTGCCCTTGGAAGAAAACGCCTATCCAGCTTCGGTGGGGGGACCGGTAAACAGCTTGCGGATCGAATGGGTAAACGGGCCGGTGGAAATCCGCCTCTGGGATGGGGAAACCATTCGGGTCGCAGAATATGCCGGGCGTCCTCTGGAAGAAGGAGAACGCATGGAACTGCAGGAGGAAAACGGGTGCTTGCACATTCGCTGGAACCGGGAAAAGACATTTCGCGGGAAGATCTTCCTGCAAAAGCATTTGGTGGTGGATCTGCCTAAGAACGCTTCATTGGGGGATATCCGGATTGACAATGTTTCCGGTGGGACGTACTTGTCTGGGTTGCAAGGCGACGGAATACGGGTGACTGCGGTTTCCGGTCCGATCATGTGTTGGAATCTCCGTGGAGACATACTGCGCATTGAGACAGTTTCAGGGGGGATATCCCTGTATGGCGTTTCTTCCCGGGAACTGCGGGTTTCTGGCACTTCCGGAAGAGTTTATTTGGAAGGATTTGCGGCGGAGCAGCTGCGTGTAGAAACAGTGTCCGGAGCCGTTACAGCGCAAGGTAACGGAGAAGACCTGAACCTGAGTACCATTTCCGGAGCGCTGACCCTTCAGGTAGAACAGTATCCCAAACGGGTAAAGCTCAAAAGTGTTTCAGGGAAGGTGACCATGCTTCTTCCTCAACAAGATCTGGGTTTTTACGTGGAATACAGCAGCATTTCCGGTGGATTTTCCACGCAATTCCCTTTGACTGGAGAATTGGGCAAGCGAAAAGGCAAAGTGATTTATGGGCAAGGCGGCGCCAAATTCCGTATGGATACGGTAAGCGGCCGTATTGAGCTGCGAAAATTAGTCCCTGTGGAAGAGTAAAGCAATGGTGTTTGGGCGATCCCAGTGGGAACAGCACAAGTTTTCTGCCACTGCCTGATATTGAGAAAAAAGATATAGATCGGAAAGGCTGTTTCCCCAGTTGGGGAGACAGCCTTTTGTGTTAACCGAAGGTTAAGAAAACCGAAAATGGCTGAAATACTGGATTTTTTCCGGGTTTTCAAAAAATCTCTTACCATTTTTTTGAAAAAAGTGGTATAATAATATCAATTGATAAAAAGGACATAGAGAGAACAGCGCAGGAAGTGTTCCAAGGGGGTGGCTGACCCTACCGGAGAACCGACCTGCCAAGCGGATAAGGAGGTTGCCAGTTATGTTTCAGCCAGGGGACTTTGTCGTGTACGGAAGCAGTGGAATATGCCGGGTAATCAAGGTGGGAGCCTTGGAGAGCCGGGCGGCGGATCCCAGTCGGAAGTACTACACGCTGCAGCCCGTTTTTGAGTCGGAAAGGATCTATACGCCTGTGGACAGCGGTGTGTTCATGCGTCCGGCTATGACCAAGGAACAGGCGGAGCGTTTTATCCGGGAAATTCCGTCGATCCAAGAGGATCTGTGCACGGAACGGAATCCCACCAATCTGCGCGTGCATTACGAAGCGTCCCTGCAATCCCACGAGTGCCGGGAATTGGTGAGCCTGATCAAAGGCATTCGCCACAAGTGCCAGGAAACGGAAAAGAAAGGCCGGAAGATGGGCCAGGTAGACCAGCGTTACCGGAAAAAGGCAGAGGGCCTGCTCCACGGGGAACTGGCCATTGCGTTAGGAATATCCTTGGACGAGGTGGAAGCTTATATCCAGCAAAGCGTCCAGCAAGCGGCAGGCTGAGTGCCGGCAGAAGCTTGCGTGAAAAAAAGAGAGGTGTGTTCACCTCTCTTTTTTTGTTGCTTCTTTTTCGATGACCCGCCATTTTCCGTCGGTGCGAATGGTCATAATAAAGACGTCGGATAATTGTAGTCCCCGTTCCTTCAACCGCTTATCCACCCAGTTCCAATCCTTGCCGCTCAGAGCTAAGGAATGCTTGGACAATTCCCCATCGCTGATGACCACCACTTCCAAGCCTTGGGAAGGGGGATTTAACCCCAGTTGTTTGGGGGTCACCGGATCTTCTTCCGTTTTCCGGATCACGCTCATCATGCCATTTGTTTCGATGATGGCCCAAGCCACGTCTTCCAGATAGAATACGTTGTTTTGCCGAAGCTGTTCACATAGGTCTTCCGTGGTCATACGGAGCCGGCGCATTTGATCCTGAAGGATCTGTCCCCGTTGGATTACTACAATGGGGTTCCCGCAAATCATTTGCCGGAACCTGCCGCTTTTCAGCATGCCAAAGGACACGCAAATTTCGCACAGCACCAGAGCGCCCATGGGAGCCAGGCCCCGCCATAAAGGCTGGTCCCCTTCTTGAATGGGAAGTACCGCCAGCTCGGAGATCAGGAATGTTACCACCAGTTCGGAAGTTTGCAGTTGGCTGATCTGCCGTTTTCCCATGATCCGTACCGCCAACAGAATGGCCCCGTACATTAAAAGAGTTCTGGCCAAAGAAACCAGCATAGTCCCCCACTCCTTCCAGTTTGTGGGTTAGTATACCCCTAACCTGAGAAAATATCAGGTTATAAAATCTGTGAAAACCGGGAAGCCTATAAGGAAATCCCATAAGCCAAGGAGGAAAGCCTATGGCGCAAGAGGAAACCCTGTCCAAAAGCTTGGAAGAGAATAAGGCGTTTTTCCAGAAACGTTTTCAAAACGCCATGGATTTGATTGTCCGGGAAGTAGAGCTTTCCGGAAGGAAAGTGGCTCTTTTCGCGGTGGACGGCTTGATCAACAAGGAAACCATTGCATTGTGTGTGGTGGAACCATTGCTGCGGGCCGAAAAATATCCAGAAGAGCCCAGTGAAATGCTGTCCTATATGGAGCGCCATGTGCTCAGTACCACGGAGCTGAAACGCGAAAACCAGCTGCCGAAACTGCTCACCCTGTTGATGAGCGGGTTTGTTCTGCTGTGTGTGGACGGTTGTGACGATGGTCTTGTGTCAGGCGTTCAAGGATTTGCCTACCGCGGCCCCCAAGAACCTCAAAACGAGGTGATGCAGCGGGGGGCGAAAGACGGGTTTACGGAAAGCAACCAGTTGAATATGGCCATGATCCGGCGGCGCATGAAGAACTCTTCCCTGAAATTTCAAATGCTGGAAGTGGGAACGGAAAGCCATACGCCCCTGGTTTTATGCTATATGGAAGGGATCGCGTCGGAAAAGATTCTCCGGCAGGTACGGGAAACGATCGAGCAGTGTCCCTTAAAAACCGTATTGGGAGCGGGATATCTAACCGCTTTTCTGGACCGGGGAAGGGTATTTTCCGGAGTTGGCCTCAGCGAGAGGCCCGATGTAGTTTGCGGAAAGCTGGAAGAGGGGCGTGTAGCCCTGCTGGTGGAAGGAACGCCCAGCGTGATTTTGCTGCCCTTCCTTTTCGTAGAGAATTTCCAGACGCTGGACGATTACCTTACCCGGCCTTTTTATGGAACGTTTATCCGGTGGTTGAAGTATGTGGCGTTTTTTCTCAGCGCATTTTTGCCGGGAGCCTATGTGGCGGTGATTGTCCATCATCCGGAGATGCTGCCGGAAAGCCTGTTGATGAAAGTTGCCCGGACTCAGGCGCAAACGCCATTTCCGGTCATGTTTGAGACGCTGACCCTGTATTTCCTCTATGAGGTCTTGCGGGAAGCGGGATTGCGGGCGCCCAGATCCCTGTCCGCCACAGTGAGTATTGTAGGGGGTCTGGTGCTGGGTGATACAGCAGTGGCGGCGGGGCTTGTCAGCGCCCC